>NZ_JBQFLR010000002.1:0-275316 GCF_056531345.1 Ruegeria sp. N7
CTCAGCATTGGGCTGGAAAAGCCCTGTCGCATTCGAAAGGAAAGTGGCTTAAACGAGCACTTGGGGCGGCACAAAAACGGGACAGGTCCACATTGACCCCGATCTCATCATGAGTGCCCGCTCTACTCGTAGCCACCAACCGTTTTCAATCTCGTAGCGTATAACCGGTCCCGCTCTGCGTTAAGGTCGAGCATGTCCGCTTCGGGCTGAAAATAGTGACTTCGCTTAAGTGACATTCGTATCCTCAACGATTGAACCAAGCCGTCATGTTTTAGAGTTATTTGTCGCCAAAAGCTTGATCAACCACTTGAAGCTTGACTTAACAGCGCATCGCGCCATCCGTTAACTGATGCTACGTAACTTGCTCCTGACAATTGTCGCGATTGCCTCTCTCTCGGCAACTCCTGTCGCGTCTGAGAAAATTGAAGTCGACCTGGAACTGGCCCTTCTTGTAGATGTTTCAAGGTCGATGACTGAGCGAGAACTCGAGATTCAGCGGCAGGGTTACGCCGCAGCCTTGATGTCGGATGAAGTTTTCGCCGCTGTTCAGTCGGGCCCTTTGCAACGGGTGGCTTTGACATACGTCGAGTGGGCGGGAACACAAGACGTTATTGTTGACTGGATGCTGTTAGAAACACGCGCTGATCTGGATGAGTTTGCGGGTGTTTTGACCACGCGTTTCGATCCCGCCTTGCGCCGCACTTCAATCTCTGAGGCCCTGATCTTCGGGGCATCGATGATCGAACGGAACGAATTCGAAGGTCTACGTAAAGTTATCGACGTTTCTGGCGACGGGCCTAACAATCAGGGTCGCCCGGTTTTGCAAGCCCGTGAGGCAGTATTGTCGAAGTCGATCACCATAAATGGGTTACCGCTGATGACCCGTGAGGGTATGGGGAGTCAGTGGCACCTCGACGATCTTGACGCCTACTACCGGAACTGTGTGACGGGCGGACTTGGTTCATTCGTAATCCCGGTGCTTGACTGGAAAGGCTTTGCGGAGGCCGTACGACGAAAATTGGTTCTGGAAATTGGATCAGCGCCAGCAATAGGAGAGGTTATGAAGGCGCAATACATCTCACCCTCAGACTATGACTGCCTGATTGGCGAGAAGATCTGGGAACGGAATCAACAAATCTGGAGCGAACCCTAGAAACGACCTTTGCATCAATCACCCGAGGCTCAATACTAAAAGCCAGCAGCAATTTCCTAAGGAAAACTAGTATTCTCCGCTTTCAATAGAAATGCACAGATGATGGTGAATCTTCCAAACGGTGTGAGTAGACAAACTTATTGACATCGATTTGCACGAACCGAGTGAAATTTGCACGCTTATGGGTAATTCGCATTAGGGAAAATCATGGCTGGGGTGGTAGGATTCGAACCTACGATACACGGTACCAAAAACCGCTGCCTTACCACTTGGCTACACCCCAACGGTGAGCGGCTATCTACGATTGTTGATGGCAGGGTTCAAGAGCGTTTTGCAAAAAAAACGAGCGCCGTAAAATTTTTTTGAGGGCCTCTCATTTGGTGTCGATCAACACCGCTCCGGTACGGTTGCCTTCCTGTACCATCGCATGGGCGGCAGCGCATTCTTCCAGTGTAAAGACCTTATGTACGGGGCAGATCAATGCGCCATCAATCAGTGCCTTGTGTAATGTCTTTATTGCGACGGCGCGCAAGTCCGCAGGCAGCAGGTAGATCAGGACCGCCTCGAGTGTCACGGCCTTGAACATCATAGGTCCAAAGGGAAAGACGGGCGTCATATTCCGGGCAGATCCATATGCGTTGATACGGCCGTTCTCGGCGATGACGGCAATGTTGGTGGCAAGGTTCCGTCCAAATTCGACATCGACGATTCGACCAATTGCACGTCCATCATTTGCGTCGAGGATCTGATCCGAAAGGTGTTCACCGGTGTAGTCGAGAACGACATCTGCACCAACTGCCTTGACCCGGTCAAAACTGCGGGCGCTGGCCGTTGCGATCACTTTGGCTCCGGCCCATTTGGCAAGTTGCACAGCCAGGTAACCGACAGTTCCCGCCCCGCCATGGATCAAAACGGTTTGCCCGCGCGGCGTGCCGCCCGAAAACACCGCATGGCATGCGGTTAGGCCGGGAATTCCAAGAATTGCCCCGGTTTCAAGTGACACCGTCTCGGGCAGTTCTACAGCCTGAGATTCAGGCAGGGTGATGTGGCTGGCAGCTGTACCGAACGCGCGTTGCCATTGCCCGTTCCAAATCCACACGCGCTGACCAATCCGCGTCGCGGGTACGCCATCGCCAACCGCTGTGATGACTCCAGCCCCGTCGCTGTGCGGAACGATCAGCGGAAACGGAGGTTCTGTGACACCCGGTCGGGTTCCCGCGCGGGCCTTGACGTCCGAGGGATTTACGCCGGAATAAGACAACTCGACCGTGACTTCACCCGGTCCAGGCGGAACTGGGGGAATATCCTGTATGCGCAAGACATCGACAGCGTCTCCGAAGGCTGAATAGGTGACTGCGCGCATAGGGTCCTCCGTTTAGGTCGAGTTAAGCGGCGATTGGGCCGGTAACTCAAACAGCTTGTCGCGCTTTTTCGGGGCGATGCGCAACCGCGGATACCGGAAATTGTCTTTCGCCTATTCCCGAATTTCGGAAGAATCGACGCCCCAAAGGTTCGATTTCAGTGTCCAGCCACGGTATCCGCCGGCGGTGATCCTGCACCAGTCCAGCGAACAGGCTCCAAGGCGCGCCACCACTCCGGTCTCGAAATGGGCATTCACGGGCGAGGTCGGGTCGGGGCGGGCATAAACAGGCAGCATCTCGGATTCGATCAGCACCGTTCGGACGCCAGACAACAAGGCATAGTGAACCCAGCCACCCGCGCCGTCGCGGTCTTGGACCTTGCGCCAGTTGCCGTATTCGGCAGTGACCTGCAGCGGCATGCCACGCCTTTTGAATACCCAATCGATTCGGTGGGTTAGGGATGGTCCGCGCCGCACGTTCCCTTCGGCTGCCTTCATCGACACATATCGGGGCAGGGGCAGGTTGGTGACCGATCCGCGTTTGACTTCGGCATGTGCGGCGTAGGCACCGAACATGACCAGAAATGCGGAAACTACCGCCAGAAATCGGCGTTTTACCGGTCGAATACCACTCACTGACTGCCCGCTCTTATGCCTGTTGATCCGGTTTTGAAAAAAGGTCGACTCAATGCCATTGGGGTTCTTGTGCCCCGCCTTATCCTGCGCCACGATGCCATGGCGCGCGTCCGTTTGCAAAGCAGTGGGAGAGCCGAGGTGCCAAGAGAACGTTTAAGTGTTGTCGTTACGCGACGGTTGCCTGAGGCAGTAGAAACCCGGTTAAGCGAATTGTTTGACGTGCGCCTGCGCGACGACGACACCCCAATGACGCGTGAAGAATTAGTAGCAGCGGTGCAGGATGCCGATGTTCTGGTGCCTACGGTGACCGATACCATTGATGGCGGGCTATTGGGTCAGGCAGGTGAAAAACTGCGGCTGATCGCCAATTACGGGGCCGGTGTCGACAATATCGATGTGGCGACGGCGCGGCAGCGCGGCATATTGGTGTCCAACACGCCCGGTGTGCTGACCGACGACACGGCAGATATGACCATGGCCCTGATTCTCGCTGTCACACGGCGCATTCCCGAAGGGTTGAGCGTCATGCAGCAAGGCGACTGGACCGGGTGGGCCCCCACCGCGTTTCTGGGTGGTCGCATTGGCGGGCGGCGTTTGGGTATTCTGGGCATGGGCCGGATCGGACAGGCTGTGGCCCGCCGCGCCAAGGCGTTTGGTATGCAGATCCATTATCACAACCGCCGCAGATTGCGCCCAGAGATTGAGCAAGAACTAGAGGCGACCTATTGGGAAAGCCTGGATCAGATGGTGGCGCGTATGGATGTGATATCTATCAACTGCCCATCGACACCGTCTACCTTCCACCTGATGAACGCGCGCCGCCTAAAGCTGATGAAACCCTCGGCAGTGATCGTGAATACTTCGCGGGGTGAGGTTATTGACGAGAACGCTTTGACCCGGATGATCCGTGCGGGGGAAATTGCGGGCGCGGGGCTGGATGTCTACGAACAGGGAACCGGTGTGAACCCGCGCTTGCGGCAGTTGCCGAACGTGGTTCTACTGCCGCATATGGGGTCGGCCACGCTGGAGGGCCGGGTTGAGATGGGTGAAAAAGTCATCATCAACATCAAAACCTTCGAAGATGGCCACCGCCCACCGGATCAGGTTGTGCCTGCGATGCTCTGACGCGTCGGAAAGGATCATGGATGGACGTGTTTGAAGGGGGATGCCGTTGTGGAAAACTGCGCGTCACGGCTTCGGGTTGTCCTCTTCGCGTCGGGATTTGCCATTGTCTGGACTGCCGCAAACACCACGGCGCGTTGTTTTATGCGGTGGCTATTTTTCCGGCGGATGCGGTTAAGATCACCGGAAATGTGAAAGGTTATTCTGACCGGTACTTTTGCCCTGATTGCGGATCTCCGGTATTTGCCCGAAGCGGTGCCGAAGTCGAAGTGCATCTGGGCTGTCTTGACGCGCCTGACCAATTCATACCGACATATGAATGCTGGACCAAACGGCGCGAGGCGTGGCTACCCGAATTTGCCGAGACAACCCGCTATGATCAGGATCGTCGCGCCGAAGAAACCGAACCGTAGGGGAAATGGCGAAACTTCGCTGTGATAACACGCTGCCATGCCTGATCGTTGCAGAGGGGGCAAAATCCTTACAGGATTGAAAATAAAGATTGTATTGGAGGGTTAGAACAGATGAGACATGTTTCAGCACTGCTGCTTACTACCGCACTTGCTATTTCGACACCGGGGTTCGCGCAGGAAACAGCCGATGCCGTTGCACCCGAAGCCGCGACAGAAGGGCAGGTTCAGGCGATGACCGACGAGGTTATTGCGGCCCTCGAAGCCAAGCTTGAGGGAGTCCCGGTCACATCCGAAAACTGGATGATAGCTGCGGCCAATCCGCTGGCGGTCGAGGCCGGGGCCAAAGTGCTGCGCGCGGGCGGGTCTGCCGCGGATGCGATGGTTGCCGTGCAGGTCGTGCTGGGGCTGGTCGAGCCGCAATCTTCTGGTCTGGGCGGGGGTGCGTTTCTGGTTTGGTACGACGCGGCCAGCGGGCAGATGACAACGCTGGACGGGCGCGAAACGGCCCCCCTTGCCGCTACCCCGACGCTGTTTCAGGATGAAAACGGCGAGCCGCTGAAATTCTTCGATGCGGTGGTGGGCGGATTGTCGGTGGGTACACCGGGTACGCCTGCACTGCTGGAAGAGGCGCATCGAAGATGGGGGCGCGCGTCTTGGCCCGGACTGTTTGCCGACGGAATCCGATTGGCGGATGAAGGGTTTCTGGTTTCCCCGCGTCTGGCCAGCCTTGTAGAAAACGATGCTGACCGCCTGTCGCGCTTTCCCGAAACAGCCGCATATTTCCTGCCTGACGGTCAGCCGTTGCAGCAGGGGCAGCGGTTGATGAACCCGGATTATGCCGAAACATTGCGCGTGCTGGCCAGCGATGGCGCTGCCGGTTTTTACGGAGGTGAGATCGCTGCGGATATCGTGCGAACTGTTCGCAATGCCCCAGGAAATCCCGGCGTTCTTGCAGGGGTGGATTTGGCGCTCTACCAGGTGATCGAACGTGAACCGGTCTGTGCCGAATACCGCGCCTACGAGGTTTGCGGCATGGGCCCGCCGTCGTCGGGTGCCCTGACCGTCGGGCAGATTCTGGGGATGCTGAACAGCTATGATCTTGCAGCAATGGGCGCTGAGAGCGTCGAGGCATGGCGCCTGATCGGCGATGCTTCGCGCCTCGCCTTTGCGGATCGTGGGCGGTACATGGCCGATAGCGATTTCATACCCATGCCCACCAAAGGGCTGGTTGAACCGGGTTATTTGACCCAGCGGGCAGCCTTGCTGGAAAGCGAAGTGGCCTTGTCCGAGGTCGCACCGGGCCAACCGGAATTTGACCATGCTTTGATTTGGGCGGACGACGTGTCGCTGGAGCTGCCGTCAACCTCGCATATCTCGATCGTGGACAGCTATGGCAATGTGTTGTCGATGACGACGACAATCGAGAATGGTTTTGGGTCACGCCTGATGACAAACGGGTTCCTGCTGAACAACGAGCTTACTGATTTCTCGTTCAAGACACACAGCGACGGCGTGCCGATTGCCAACCGGCTGGAGCCGGGCAAGCGTCCGCGCTCATCCATGAGCCCGACCATCGTGTTGCAGGATGGCGAGCCGGTTCTGGCTATCGGGTCTCCGGGCGGCAGCCGGATTATCGGCTATGTCGCCAAGTCCATCATCGCCTGGGCCGATTGGGGAATGGACGTGCAGCAGGCGATTTCCCTGCCTCATCTGGTCAACCGGTTCGGAACATATGATGTCGAGGCAGCGACTTCGGCGGAAGGATTTACAGACGCGCTTGCTCAGCTGGGTTTTGAAGTCAACGCACGCGACCTGACTTCGGGGCTGCACGCCATCGAAATCGGTGACGGGCTGAGCGGTGGTGCCGACCCGCGCCGCGAAGGAATTGCGCTGGGCGAATAGACCCTCGGTATTAGTGGGGATTGCCTGCTTTCAACGGGCCTTTTAGTCATAGGCTGAAAGGCCTGAAGTGCTTTGGGGCAGGGGAGGATGACAATGGTGCAGGCAACCGCATTGCCAAGGAATGAAGCTGGTATTGAAACCGTCATAAGCATTCTCAAGCAGCGCTTTGGCGACAGGTTGCAAACGGGTGCCGCTGTCCGTGAACAACATGGGCACACCACGACCTGGATCGAGAACCAAAGCCCCGATGCCGTGGTTTTCCCGCATTCCACGCAGGATGTTTCGGACATCGTCAAAACCTGCGCAGCGCACCGGGTGCCAGTGATCCCGTTCGGAACGGGAACATCTCTGGAAGGGCATGTAAATGCGCCAGCGGGGGGCATCTCGGTCGATCTGACGCAAATGGATCGTGTGCTTGCAGTTCATGCCGAGGATCTGGATTGCGTCGTGCAGCCCGGTGTCACGCGCGAAGCGTTGAATACCCATCTGCGCGATCTGGGCCTGTTCTTTCCGATTGATCCCGGGGCGAATGCGTCGCTGGGTGGGATGGCTGCCACTCGTGCGTCGGGCACCAATGCGGTGCGCTATGGGACGATGAAGGACAACGTTCTCAGCCTTGAAGCCGTGATGCCAGACGGTCAGATCATCCGTACCGGGCACCGGGCCAAGAAATCTTCGGCCGGCTATGACCTGGCCCGTCTTCTGATCGGGGCGGAAGGCACGCTGGGAATCATCACCGAGCTGACATTGCGGTTGCAGGGTATCCCCGAATCCATCAGTTCGGCGCGGTGTTCCTTTCCGACAGTCGATGCCGCGTGCCGTGCGGTGATGATGACCATTCAGTACGGCATCCCGGTTGCCCGGATCGAGTTGCTGGACGAGTTGTCGGTTCAGGCCGCCAACGCCTATTCCGGGCTGAGTCTGCCGGATACACCATTGTTGTTGCTGGAATTTCACGGCTCGGAAAGTGGTGCCGTAGAGCAGGCTGAAACCTTTGGTCAGATCGCCGAAGAATTTGGTGGCACAGACTTCGCGGCAACGTCGACCACTGAAGAACGGAACAAACTGTGGCAGGCGCGGCACGATATGTATTGGGCGTGTCTGCAACTGCGCCCCGGTGCGCGGGGCATCTCGACCGATGTCTGCGTACCGATCTCGCGTCTGGCCGAATGTGTGACCGAAACGCAGAAAAAAGCTGCCGGCCTCGGCTTGTTGGCGCCCATCGTGGGCCATGTGGGGGACGGCAATTTCCATACGCTGCTGCTGATCGACATGGAAAACGTTGAAGAAGTTGCCAAGACCGAGGCGTTTGTCGGCTGGCTGAACGACATGGCGATATCCATGGAAGGCACGTGTACCGGTGAACATGGCATCGGGCAGGGAAAGAGACCGTATCTGACCAGGGAACTGGGCGCCGCCACGCGATACATGGCTGCGATCAAGGCCGCGCTGGACCCAGACAATATCATGAATCCCGGCAAGATCTTGTCGGATGACACGTAGCCATATTCACCCCCTGGTCCGTATTTGCGCCCTCAAAACGTCCACATGTCATGGTTTCAAAGGGTTGATGACAGAGGATGGTCGACATGAGCGTAAAATATCTGGCGGGGTTTGTAGCCATCTGCGGGTTGGCCGTTGTAGGGCTGGACTATGTTCAGCAAGCCAAAGCATCGGAAAGTGGTTTGGGCGTGAAAGAATATCTTGCCTCGGTCTCCTCGCGTGTCGGTCTTTCTGACGGCTGGTTCACGGCAGAGGCGCAGCCTTCGCCATCACAGGAACCGGCGGTGAAGAATCCCTCGGAAGAGAGTGGCAAATTAGTTTGCGTCTCGGTCGGAACAAGCAAACGTTGCCGTTCCGGTGGTTGAGGGCAGCGGTCCAACGAATGAATTGCGACCCGCTTTCGATATTCGGGTCGTTTTTTTCATATCACTGGTCGGATGAATGTCGCGCTTTCCCCCTTAAGTGCGCCATATGGTGTCAACTGATTTCAAGGGGAGACGCCCGGTTATGAAAACCCAAGTCAAAGCATTGGTCGTAGGCGGCGGCGCCGTCGGGACCTCGATTGCCTATCATCTGGCCAAAGCGGGCTGGGACGATGTGATGTTGATCGAACGGGACGAACTGACGTCCGGGTCCACCTGGCACGCCGCGGGCCTGTTGCCGCTGTTCAACATGTCCTATGCGACGACCCATATCCACAAGTATTCGGTGGATTTCTACAAGACGCTTGAGGAAGAAACCGGCCTGAATGCAGGCTTCGCGGTTGTGGGCAACCTGCGCATGGCACAGACGCAAGAGCGTATGGACGAATACATGCTCTATGCCTCGACCGCCGAAACCTGTGATGTGAAATACGAATGGCTGACCCCGGACCAGATCAAGGAACGCTGGCCGCTGATCGAGACATCGGATCTGAAGGGCGCGATCTATCACACCGAGGACGGTTATATTAACCCTGCCGACGTGACTCAGGCGATGGCCAAGGGGGCCCGTCAGCGTGGCGTCGAAATCGTGCGCAAGATGCAGGCTGACGCCTTCCATTGGAACGGCACGCACTGGGAAGTGACCTGCACCAAGATGGTCGAAAAGGGCGGCAACCTTGTGCCTTCCGACGAGCAGGTCGTAATCACCGCCGAACATGTTGTGACCGCGTCGGGCAACCACGCGCAGCGCACCGCCAAGATGCTGGGCATCAAAATGCCTGCAATCCCGGTCGAACACACCTTTATCGTCATGGACAAAGACCCCGAGTTGGTCAAATGGCGCGAAGCAGGCAACCCAGAGCACCCCGTTGTCCGCGATGCCGACAACGAATCCTATGCACGTGAAGAACGCGGTGGCTGGATTCTTGGTATCTACGAACACGGCGCCCCTGCGCAGTTCGAATTCGGCGTTCCGGACAGCTTCCGCGCCGACCTGTTCCCGCTGGATCTGGACCGGATCGCCGAACAGTATATGGCAATGGCCGAGCGCGTGCCGTCCTGTGCCGAATCCGGCCTGAAGGACGATTTCAACGGCCCGATCTGCTATACACCGGATGGCAACCCGCTGGTTGGTCCGGCTCCGGGTTTGCGCAACATGTGGCTGGCCGAGGGTTTCAGCTTTGGCATCACCGCTGCGGGTGGCACCGGCTATTATCTGGCACAGATGATGGTCGATGGCGAAGCCGAGATCGACATGGCATCGCTGGACCCTAAACGTTACAGCAGCAACTGGATGACCACCGAGTTCGCGGCACGCAAGAATGAAGAATGCTACGAGCATGTCTACATCCTGCACCACCCGGATGAAGAGCGTGAAGCCTGCCGTCCGCTACGGACCGTTCCGGCCTATGATCGCCAGAAAGCCCGCGGTGCTCAATTCGGCTGGGTCAATGGCTGGGAACGCCCGAACTATTTCGGCCCGCTGGACGCGCCCGAGAATTTCGACAAGGAAGCACGCTCGTTCCGCCGTGGCGGCTGGTGGCAATATGCCGTCGAAGAGGCCAAGGCGATCCGCGAAGGCGTTGGCCTGATCGACGCATCGGCCTTCACCAAGCATGTCGTCAAAGGCCCCGGTGCCACGCAGTTCCTGGATTGGTTCACCTGCAACAAGCTGCCCAAGGTCGGTCGTATCAACCTGACCTACGCGCTGACCTCGAATGGCACCACCCGCACCGAATACACCATCGTCCGCAATGGCGAGAACAACTACTACATCGTCTCTGCCGGTGCATGGACCGAGTACGACGCCGACTACCTGCGTAAAGCGGCCGAGGACAAGATGGAGGAGTTCGGTTACATCGAAATCCAGGACGTGACTACGCAATGGGGCGTTTTCGCCATCGCCGGACCCAAGTCGCGTGACGTTCTGAAAGAAGTCATCAAGGACGCCGATCCGGAAACCGCGCTGTCCAACAAGCGCTTCCCGTGGTTGTCGGCCCGTCAGATCGAACTGGGCATGTGCCCCGTGAACGCGATCCGCGTGGCCTATACCGGTGAGCTGGGCTGGGAACTGCACCATCCGATCGAGATGCAGAACTACCTGTTCGATTTGCTGGAAAAAGCCGGTGAAAAGCACGGCATGAAACTGGTCGGTGCCCGTGCCCAGAACTGGCTGCGTCAGGAGAAATCCTATCGCGCCTTTGGCACCGAACTGGGCCGCGATGCGACCCCGCTGGAAGCCGACCTGCCGCGCTTTGTCGACCTGTCCAAGGACTTCCACGGCAAGGCCAAGCTGGAAGAGACCGGTGTGCGCGTCAAGTGCTGCACCTTGCTGATCGACGGTCCAGCGGATGCTGACCCGTGGGGCCGCGAGGCGCTGTATACGCCGGAAGGCGAGCGTGTAGGTCGACTGACCTCGGGCGGCTATTCTGTCGCGTTCGAGAAGTCGATCGGCATGGGCTATGTGAGGCCTGATCTGGCGGTCGAAGGCACCAAGCTGAAGGTCAAGATGCAGGACAAGTTGTGGGATGCTGTCGTGACATGCGACAGCCCCTATGATCCGAAAAACGAAACCATCCGCAAGGACGGCTGATCAATCTAAGGCCCCGGAATTTCCGGGGCCTTTTCTGTTGGTTACGCGGATAGTTCGTCGAAACATTCCAACGCCTTGGCAGCATACATCATGGCTGGTCCACCACCCATCTGAATAGCCATACCCAAAACGTCGGACACCTCTTCGCGCGTTGCGCCCGCTTTGACCAGCGCATCGGTGTGCAGGGTAATGCAGGGCTCGCAGCGGAGCGACACCGACATGCCCAACGCGATAAATTCCTTGGTTTTATAGTCGAGCGTTCCGCCTTCCTTCACAGCCTTCCCAAGCGCGCCGAATGCGCGCGAAGTGTCGGGAATGGCCCCGTTGAGGTTGCGCAAACTGGTGCGCGTCGCCGAGAGCTTTTCTTGCCAAGCCATATTGAGTGCCTTTTTCATATAAGATAACGGGAATATGTGCAGGCAGTGGTAATTTGACTTTGATCTCGATCAGTTGGCCGGGCGCTCGGAAACAAATGCAAGGTTATTTGCGGGCATGTCGATGGTTTTCAGCACGCGCAACCCTACGTCCTGAAACAGGCCAAGCATATCTTCGTCGTTCTTGTATCCAATGTCTGGATCTTGCCCGATCAGAGCCTCGTGAAACCTTTTGTCCCCGTCGCTTGTCAATTGGCCCGAGCGTTTGAATGGGCCGTACAAAACGAACCTCCCATTTTCAGTCAGGGACTGAGCGATTTCGGCGAAAATGGTTCTGGTGTCCTGCCAACTGATCAAATGTATCAGGTTGATCAAGACGATCAGGTCCTGCGAAGGAAAGCGGGTATGCCAGCCCGAATTCGTTGCGTCCAGATGTTCGGCGCCTGCCACGTTGGGTAAGGCGCTGGCATAGGCGTCGATGCTATTGCGGCGCTCAGGGTCAGGTTCGGTGGGATGCCACGTCAGATCGGGCAGCAAATCAGCAAATCCACAGACATGCTGACCGGTTCCGCTTGCAATCTCCAGCGCGTGCCCGCGGCGCGGTGCCCAGTCTTGTAGCAACGCACAAAGCGCATCCAAGTTTCGCGTCGCTGCCGGGGCCACCAGTTTTCCATCCTCACCCGCGTTGGCGACACTCGCAGAGGGCGGTAGATTGCGTTTTATCATCTGTTCAACCTGTTTGGGGTCAGCGACTTAACACTGTCTGGATCCAGCACCGGCGTGTTTCCAACCACCAGATCACACAACAACTGCGAAGCTGCCGGTGCTGTTTGGAAACCATACCCGCCTTGACCCGCAGACCAGATGAACGATGGGTCAATCGGGTCAGGCCCAAGCACCAAGGTTCCATCTGGTGCGAAACTGCGCAATCCTGCCCAGTTTGTTTCGACGCGTGTTACTGGTTCGGTCATCAATTCTTCATAGCGCGCCAGACCTTCGGCCAGCACCATATCGTCGGCATAGGCGTCCTGAGGTGGTACCGGGTCGGCTTCAGCAGGCGAAACAAGCAGCTTGCCCGCGTCCGGTTTGGCGTACCATGTTTCACCCGTGCCCAGCATCATGGGCCATCCGGATACATCATGGCCCCCGGGGGCGGGCAGCCGCGCCATGGATCGGCGGCGAGGAGTGATGCCGATAGGTGGTATCCCGGCAAGCATGGCGATCTCGTCCACCCATGCACCGGTCGCATTCACCAAATTGCGGGCTTCGAAGATTTGCCCGGCCTCGACTAGCCAATGCCGCTCTTTTCGAATACCAGTTACTTTGCTTTTCGTTGCAACGGTTCCTCCGTTCTGGCGAATGGCCCGCGCGAAATCCTGCAACAGGCGATCGGTATCGATGTCAAACGCAGCTTCACTGATAGCCGCGAAACCCACCTTGGCCGGGTTCAGGATCGGAACGCTCGAAACCGCCTGATCGATGGGAATTCTTTCCATGTTCAGATCCTTGCGGTCGGCTTCGAAAACCTCGCTTTGGTCAAACGAACCGATCAACATCAGTCCGCGCCGTGTCAGGTACCCACCGTTCTGTGTGTGCAGGAACGCGGCCCCAGCCGTGTTCAGCGCCACCACGGATGGCGGACCATAGCTTTGCTCAAACAGGGCTGCCGAGCGACCCGACGCGTGATACCCCAAGGCGTCTTCGGCCTCCAAAACCATCACGGTTCCATGTTCCGACAAGCGCGCGCCCGCACTCAACCCGGCAATTCCGCCCCCGATGACGAGGAAATCGATCATTATTTGTGTTCCTTCCGCAGCAGGTTCGCCACAAGTTTTCTGGGTTTCATTTAGCTCTCTGGGTCAAGCACTTGGCATTTCGAAGAATCTCCAAAATATATGCAGCCTTGAATTTGGGCTTCAACCCGTTCAAAGAAGTATCAAAACGAACAGGAGGGCAAGGTGACCGCAGCAGATCTTCATCCAATGGCCACTGGGCACATTCCCCGATACGTCGTCGCAGCTGACGGAAGCGATTACCTTTTTTCGGCTATGGTCGTCTTCTTTGTCATTCTCGTGGTGCTGATCGGTGTTGGGTACCTGACGCTTCATTCGGTTCCGGAAAAAATGGCGCACGAGAACAACCATCCGCAATTTCAGTTGGTGGGCATTCTGGCACTGCTGGCCCTGTTTACACATAACGGGATATTCTGGATTGCCGCTGTACTGGTCGCAGGATTCCAGTTTCCGGATTTCGCCTCCCCACTTAGAAACATCGCCGATGCCATTCGTTCTCTTGGAGGTGCAATTGCTCCGGAACCGGTGCCCGAGGCACCTGCTCCAACCCCTGGCGTTTCAGAAGTCACCGACGTGCAGGAGCAAAACACATGATTGAGACTCTGCTTTGCGCCCTGATCACGGTGCTGCCCGATTATCTGTTCCGCCGGTTTGTTCAGGGCAAACGTATCGGTCACGAGATCACCCTTTTCACCATGTGGTACGAATTGCGCTGGGGCCTTACGACCTGTGCCATTCTGGCGCTGACGGTAATCACCACGCTGTTCTATTTTCACCCAGCCAGTAAAACCGCAGCGTCCTATTTTCGAACCGTGACGATCCTGCCGCAACTTGGCGGGCGCGTTTCGGAAATATTCGTCAAGAATAACGAGTTGGTAACCGCTGGTCAGCCGATTTTCAGGATCGAAGATTTCAGCCAGGCAGCGCAGGTTCAGGCGGCAAATGCACAGATTGCACAGGTTCAGGCCTCGCTGCGCGTGGCTGAAACTGATCTGGCCGAGGCTGATGCCGGTATTGCCGGTGCCAAGGCGGCTTTGGCGCAGTCCTTGGACGATCTTGAAAGAAATACGACCCTGCGCGACCAAGGTTCAAGCGCTGTCCGACTGACCGAGATTGAGCGGTTGGAAAACCTTGTTGCCGAGCGTGAGGCGCAGGTTGTTGCGGCCGAATCCAGACGTGCGGCAGTTGAACAGCAGATCGAGGAGCTGATCCCCGCGCAACTGGCCAGTGCCATTGCACAGCTGGACGCCGCGCAGACCGAGTTGGACAAAACACTGATTGTCGCCGGTGTTACCGGACGGGTCGAGCAGTTTAGCCTGCAAGTCGGTGATTACGTGAGCCCCTTGTTGCGCCCTGCTGGCATCCTCGTTCCATCGCATACCGGACATGACCGTTTTCAGGCGGCTTTCAACCAACTGTCTGCTCAGGTGATCAAGCCAGGTATGATCGGTGAGTTGGGCTGCATGACCAAGCCTTTCACCGTTATCCCCACTGTGGTGGTCGAGGTGCAGGATGTCATACCGTCCGGCCAGATCCGTCCATCAGATGAATTGCGGGATGTACAGAACAATACTAATCCCGGATCAATTCTGGTCTTTATGGAGCCGCTGTATAAAGGTATGGCCGATGACATTCCTCCAGGCAGCAACTGTCTGGCCAATGTCTACACCGACAACCATGACCGTCTGGAACACGAGGATTTGGGCTTTTGGCAAGCTGCTTTCCTGCATGTGGTTGACACAATTGGCGTGGTCCATGCGGCAGGTTTGCGTTTGCGCCTGATCCTGATGCCGGTCAACACTCTGGTACTGACCGGGCATTGATCCGGCACCAGTAGAACAGTTCTTAAAGCGCCCGGCAGGTTCCTTGCCGGGCGCTTGTTTTTTTACAGTGCTGCTTTGAACAGCTGTGTCAGGTTTTCTTTGGTCAACTCAATCGGGTTCCCGCCGCATGAAGGGTCGATGATTGCGCCTTCGACGAGGGTTGGGACTGAGGTTTCGGTCACGCCGAGGTCTGCCAGCTTTCGCGGGATACCAAGGCTGTCGTTGAATTCCTGCACAAAGGCGCGGAAGCCATCGAACCCTCCGTTGATGCCCAGATAGGCGGCAGCGTTCTGGAACCGGTCGGCGATGGCGGGGGCGTTAAAGTCCAGCACGGCAGGCATACAGACCGCGTTTGTGGTGCCGTGATGGGTGTTAAAGTGCGCGCCAACCGGGTGGCTCATGGCGTGGATCGCACCCAGTCCCTTCTGGAACGCGGTCGCGCCCATGGCCGCCGCGCTCATCATCTGGGCGCGGGCCTCAATGTCGCTGCCATCTGCGTAGGCGCGCGGAAGATAGTCTTTCACCAAACGCATGCCTTCCAGTGCGATGCCCTGGCTCATCGGGTGATAATGCGGGCTCGAATAGGCTTCGACACAATGCGCGAAGGCGTCCAGGCCGGTGCCTGCGGTGATGAATTTGGGCATCCCAACCGTCAGTTCAGGATCGCAGATCACCACCGTTGGCAGGACCTTGGGGTGGAAGATGATCTTCTTGGCGTGGGTCTCGGAATTGGTGATGACACTGGCACGACCAACCTCGGACCCGGTCCCCGCAGTCGTTGGAACCGCAATGATCGGCGCGATTGCATCCGCGTCGGCGCGGGTCCACCAGTCACCGATATCCTCAAAGTCCCATACCGGGCGCGTCTGGCCGCACATGAAGGCGACCATCTTGCCCAGATCCAGCCCCGAGCCGCCGCCAAAGGCAATCACACCATCGTGCCCACCGGCCTTGTATGCCGCAACGCCCGCGTCGAGGTTTTTCTCATTTGGGTTTGGGTCCACATCACTGAATACACCGCGGCCCAGACCGGCCGCCTCCATGATATCCAGCGTCGCCGATGTGATCGGCAGATCGGCCAACCCTTTGTCCGTGACCAGCAGGGGTTTCTTCATCCCGGCTGCGGCACAGGCTGCGGGCATTTCCTTGATGCGCCCGGCACCAAATTTGATTGCGGTCGGATAGGACCAGTTTCCAACAAGTGACATGTCAGGTTTCCTTTGTGATTTGAGACCTGCTCGGGCGAGGGGGTCAGACCCGAGCAGGCCGTCGTCCTTAGCCCGTGACCTTCTTCAGGTGGTAGGATTTTGGACGGGTGAGATTGTGATAGCCGATGACCGAAAGACCACCGCCGCGTCCGGTATTCTTGCAACCGGTCCAGCACAGGCCAGGATCCAGATAGTCGGCCCGGTTCATGAAGACGGTGCCGGTCTCGATCTGGTCGCCCACACGCGCCGCTCGGTCCACATCGCGGGTCCAAAGGCTGGCAGTCAGGCCAAATTCGCTGTCATTCATCAGCGCGATGGCCTCGGCATCCGAGGACACTTTCATGATGCCCACCACCGGGCCAAAGCTTTCGTCCCGCATCAACCGCATATCATGGGTGACATTGGTCAGGATCTGCGGCGTCAGATACGCGCCGCCATCATCCTCGGGGAAGGGGTCGATATGTGCGACCGCGCCGGCCTCAACCGCTTCGGCAATTTGTGCGCGCACCTCGTCAGCGAAACGCACATTTGCCATTGGGCCTATCGTGGTTTCGGTGTCCAGCGGATTGCCCAGCTTGTATCCCTTCACGATGTCTACGGCCTTGGCGACAAAGTCGTCATAAAGGCTTTCGTGAACGTAAATACGCTCGATCCCACAGCAGCATTGGCCTGAATTGAACATTGCGCCGTCGATCAGCGTGTCAACCGCCGCGTCCAGATCGGCGTCGTCCATAACATAACCCGGATCCTTGCCGCCCAGTTCAGTTCCGACGCCCGTAAAAGTCCCCGCCGCCGCACGCTCCATGGCCTGACCGCCACCAACCGAACCGGTGAAGTTCACAAAGTCGAACGCGTTGCCCGCGATCAGATCATTGGTCACGTCGTGGCTGAGGAACACGTTCTGGAACACGTCTTCAGGCACACCCGCCGAATGGAACGCCTGCGCCATCCGCTCACCAACCACCAAGGTCTGGGTCGCGTGTTTCAGAACAACGGTGTTGCCCGCGATCAAAGCGGGGGCCACCGTGTTGATCGCCGTCATGTAGGGGTAGTTCCAGGGCGCAACTACAAAGACCACCCCATGCGGAATGCGCTTGATATAGCGTTTGAAGGTTTCATCCTCGCCCACGGCAATATCTGCCAGTGACGTCTCGGCGATCTTTGCCATATGGCTGGCGCGTTCGTTGAATCCCCCAAACTCGCCGCCATAGCGCACCGGGCGGCCCATCATATGGGCCAGTTCCGGAACAATCTCATCATTCATCGCGCCGACCGCCGCGACGCCCGCCATCACCAGATCAATCCGCTCCTGCAACGGACGCGCTGCCCATCCGGCCTGCGCCGCCCGCGCACGGTCAGCAATTTCAAACGCAGCATCCCGAGACAGTACTTCTCGTTCGGCAAATACCGATCCATCGATCGGCGAGACACATTGCAACATCTGCCCCATAGTCACTCCATCTCTAAAGAGAGCAGGATCCCTGCTTCATCTGGCCATAAATATCCCGGGGTGCGCGAGGGGCCGGCCCCTCGCTTCCTCCATCTCAAGCCCGCTCAAACCCGCGGGCAATTTCCCAATCGGTTACCACGCGTTCGAATTCCTCGATTTCGACCTCAGCCGCGCGGGTATAGTGATCGACAACGTCATCGCCCATGGCCGCGCGCAGCATCTGTGATCCGTGCAAAGCGTTGCGTGCATCCTTCAAAGTACCCGGGATCTTTCCCGTCTCTCCCTGATAGACATCGCCTTTGGTCGGCGGCTGCAACTCCAGCCCTTCTTCGATCCCCGCGATCCCGGCCGCCAGCATCCCTGCAATCGCCAGATAAGGGTTCATGTCCGATCCCGGAATACGGCACTCGACCCGTATCGCCTTGGTGCCATCCCCGCACAGGCGGTACCCTGCCGTACGGTTGTCTACCGACCAGATGATCCGCGTCGGCGCAAAGGTGCCCTTCATGAACCGCTTGTAGCTGTTGATGTACGGCGCCATGAAATACGTGTAATCAGCGGCGTATTTCAGCAGGCCGGCCATATAGCTTTTCATCAGCGCCGACATGCCCAGTTCATCCCCGGCATCATAGAAGGCAGGTTTGCCATCCGCCCAAAGCGACTGATGCACGTGCGACGAGCTGCCAACCCTTTCATGATGCCATTTCGGCAGGAAGGTCGCCGCATGACCCTGCTGCCAGGCGATCTCTTTCACCGCGTTCTTGGCGATCGAGTGATACTCTGCCGTGTCCATCGCAGGCGCGTATTTGATATTCAGTTCTTCCTGTCCGGCCTCGGCTTCACCTTTGGTGTTCTCGACCGGAATACCCGCATCCCACAGGTGGTTCCGGATCGGACGCATCACATGCTCTTCCTTGGTGGTCTGCAGAATGTGATAATCTTCGTTATACCCCGAGATCGGCTCCAAATCGCGGAACCCTTCCTTGCGGATCGCATCAAAGCTTTTCGCGAACAGGAAGAATTCCAGCTCGGTGGCGCACATCGCCTCATACCCCATCGCCTTCAGGCGGTTCACCTGCTTTTTCAGGATCGAGCGCGGCGCATGTGGCACTTCCTCATGGGTGTGGTGATCCAGCATATCGCACATCACCATCGCGGTGCCCTCCAGCCAGGGCACCGGGCGCAATGTGCTCAGGTCTGGCTTCATCACATAGTCGCCATAACCCCGCTCCCAACTGGTCGAGGCATACCCATCCGGCGTCGCCATCTCGAGATCCGTGGCCAGCAGGTAATTACAGCAATGGGTCTCTTCCCACGCGCCAGCCACAAAATGACCTGCATGAAAACGCTTGCCCATCAACCGACCCTGCATGTCAACCATGCAAACCAATACAGTGTCGATCGCGCCGTCTGCGACAAGCGATTTCAGGGTTTCGAAAGTCAGAGTTGCGGTCATGAAACAAACCTCATGCGTTGAGTAGGGGCGCCGCATGACAGCGCCCCTGTTTTGATATCAATCGAATGTGTAAGGAGCGCCGGCCTGGTTGATGACCGAGTTGTACTCACGGAAGATGCCAACGATCTTCTGGTGAATTTCGCCTTCCTGTGCGACCTCGTCCCAGAATTCGATAGCGGCATTTTCCACTTCTTTCCATTCTGCCGCCGGAACCTGTCGCAGCTGCAGTTTGTCACCATTCGCGCGCAAGGCCGCTTCGCCGCCCCAATACCACTGGTTACGATAGGTGTGGCCTGCTTCGACACCTGCCATCACAACCGATTTCAGGTGGTCAGGCAACTCGGCCCAGCGTTCCTGGTTTGCAAACCAGGACCCGATCCACGCGCCTGAGATGTTGTTGGTCAGGAAATAGTCGGTCACATTGGCCCAGCCAACAGTGTAATCTTCAGTGATGCCCGACCAGGCCATTCCGTCCAACTCACCGGTTTGTACCGCCACTTCCGCGTCTTCGTAAGGGATATTGACCGGCACAACACCAAACTTGGCCAGGAAACGCCCGGCCGTCGGGAAGGTATAGAGCTTCAGCCCATCCAGGTCGCCAAGGCTCTTGATTTCCTTTTTGGTGTTGAAGTTGCAGGGGTCCTGACCCGCTGCCGACAGCCACGTCACGCCAACCTTCTCATATTCCGAGCGCCAGATATCAGCCAGACCGTACTGGTTGAACAGCACCGGAACGTCCAGAATATGCTTGGTGGCGAAGGGGAAATAACCACCGAACTGACGCAGCGGAGTAGGCGAAGCCATGGAATCGTCGTCTGAATGCACACCGTCAATCGTGCCGCGTTGCAGGGCCTGGAACAGTTCACCTGTCGGAACGATCTGGTCCGCATAGAACAGTTCGATCTCAAGTTCGCCATTGGCATTGGCGTTGATGTAATCGATGGCTGGCTTGGTCACATGTTCGCCCAATGCGCCACCGGCATAGGTCTGGAACCGCCACTTGATGGCGGATTGCGCTTTGACGATCGCAGGAGATGCCAGTGTGGCGGCCCCCGCCAGACCGGCGGAACTTAGAAATCTGCGTCTTGTAGTCATTGTCTTTCTCCTCTGTTTAGTCTTGCTGAACTTCGCCCCTTGCCGGGGTCTTGTGACTTAATTTCCATAGACATAATTCGGCAGCCAAAGCGCGATTTCAGGAAAGATGATGATTATGGCCAAGGCGCAGACCATCACCAGAACAAAAGGAACGATCGAACTGTAGATATCGCGCAGCGAAATCTCCGGGGGGGCCATCGCGCGCATCAGGAACAGGTTATAGCCGAATGGCGGCGTCATGTATGCGATCTGCGTGGTGATCGTATAAAGCACGCCGTACCAGATAAGATCAAAACCAAGCGCACCCACCAACGGAACGTAAAGCGGCGCGACGATAACCAGCATGGCAGTATCGTCCAGAAACGTACCCATCAGGATAAAGCTGAGCTGCATGAGAACCAGGATCATCCACGGGGAAAGACCCAGTTTTTCGGTGAACAGGCTTTCGATTGCCTTGACCGCACCCAACCCGTCGAAGACAGCGCCAAAAGCCAGAGCCGCTAGAATGATCCACATGAACATACACGAGATGCCGAGGGTGTGCCGAATTGAATTCTCGAAAACCGTGCGTGTCAGCCGTCCTTTCAGAAAGGCAGCCAGCATGGCCGTGGTGGCGCCGATGGCGGAGGATTCCACCAACGAAGTCCAGCCGTTAACAAAAGGGACCATCATCACCATGAAAATGCCCAAGGGTAACAATCCGGCTTGCAACAGCAGCAGCTTTTCTCGCAACGGAATGTCGCGGTCTTCCGCGGGCAGGACCGGGCCGAGCGACGGGTTGATGCGGCAACGGATGACAATGTAGATGATGAACATGGCCGCCATCATCAGCCCGGGTATCACTCCGGCAAGCCATAGCTGGCCAACGGGTTGCCGCGCGATCATGGCATAAAGAACCAGAACAACGGATGGTGGCACCAGAATCCCAAGGGATGATCCGGCCTGAATGACGCCGGTCACCATGCGCTTGTCATAGTTCCGGCGCAGCAATTCCGGCAAGGCGATCGTAGCGCCGATTGCCATTCCTGCAACGGACAGCCCGTTCATTGCCGAGATCAAAACCATCAGCCCGATGGTTCCGACAGCCAGACCACCGGACAAGCCGCCCATCCAGACATGGAACATCTTGTAAAGGTCGTCTGCGATCCGACTTTCGGAAAGGATGTATCCCATGAAGATGAACATGGGCAGTGTCAGCAGCGGGTACCACTTCATGACTTTGATCGCAGCGGCAAAACCCAAGTCGTAGCCGCCCCTATCCCCCCATAGGAACAAGGCCGAAACCACAGCGACACAGCCGATTGCACCAAAGACGCGCTGGCCGGTCAGCATCATAAGCATCATTGATGCGAACATCAGCAAGGCAATCATCTCGTATGACATCAGATTACCTCGCGCGGGATATCGTCGCCGCACAGGCGCAAGATATCCTTGAACAACTCGGAAACGGCCTGCAGCAACATCAGGAAGATGCCGATAACCATGATCAGCTTGACCGGCCACAGGTAGGGCCGCCAGATCGTCGCGCTGCGCTCTCCACCATATTGGAATGAATACATCAGGCTGTCCCATCCACCCCACAGCAAGATGAGCAGATAAATGATCAGGAATACAACCGTGAAGGCATCCGTCCAGGCCTTGCGGCGATGAGACCATTCACCATAAAGCAGGTCCATTCGCACGTTCGACCCCATCTGGATCGAATAAGGGCCACCAAGCATGTAGTAGGCCACCATGGCGAACTGAGCCATCTCGAGCGTCCAGAGCGACGGCACGAAAAAAGTTTTCGAGACCGAAGACCAGAACAGAATACCCATCATGACGAATATGCCGTACATGACGACGCGCCCGATCCAGCGGTTCGTTCGGTCAATGACCGCCACGTAGCCCCGCAAGAACTTCATCTCGTTACCTCAACTCTCATTGTTTCGCCTCTGTGTGCGAATACGCATTAATGACCGTTTGCAGGATCGGCGTCAGGATCCCGGCAATGCGGTCTACTCCCGTTGGAGTGTCGATGAGATCGTTTCGAACCTCGACCATGACATTCGGAAGCCCCCGACTGATCGCATGTTCCTGCAACGTATGCGTGACGCCATCCGTGGCAGAGTAAGGTTCGTTCAACGCGGCTTTCAGACCCGAGTTCTTGGCGCATTGCAGCATAAGTTGGGCCGCCCTGTCGTCTTCGTCATGAAGAATGCCCAATTCGACTGATCGGGTCTTACCGTTGTAGACGGGCGTGAAACTGTGCATCGTGACAACGACAGGCGGCCGATCCCGCGCGTCCAGAGTAGACGACAACAATTGTTTGAACGGCTCATAAACCTCGCGGATCCTTTGGGCACGTTGAGCGTCCGTCAGGCTTTCGTTGCCGGGGATGGAAAACACTTCGCTTACCTGCGGCATTGCATCTGCACGTTCAGGTGAGCGGTTGCAGTCGTAAACAAGTCGGCTGATGCAGGAATGAACCAGCGGCGCGTCCAAGGCCTTCGTCAGTTCGACCGAAAGCGCCAATGCGCCAATATCCCATGCTGCATGAGACAATGCTGCGTCCTCAGTCAGGCCCAATCCGTTCAATGACGCTGGGATGAATCGGCTAGCATGTTCGCATACCAAAACGCACTGCGCCCGGCCGTTGGCATTCTGCGCGCGGGCTGCTGGAGCTTCGGTTGGTAGTAGCATTGGTGTCTCGGAATCGTGGTGCATAAGAAGCATTTGTTACAGCAACCTCAGACCTGTCAAGAAAATTACTGTAGACAAAATTACAAACAATCATATCCTGTAAAAAATTTGAGAAATGAAGGTGCCGATGGCCACCGTTGCGAAACTTGTCAAACAGCGGATACAGGAAGAGCTTGACGATCTGACACGGTCAGAACGGCAGCTGGCCTCGGTACTTTTGCAGGATTATCCAATGACCGGCTTGCAATCGATCACCAAGCTGGCCGCTGCCGCGCAGGTCTCGACCCCGACGGTCATACGTATGGCACGCAAGCTGGGTTTCGACGGTTTTCCCGCCCTGCAGGACGCCCTGCGAGAAGAGGTGGCGGCACAGATCAAAAAGCCGATCTCGAAACGGGATGCCTGGGTTGTGGATGACGCGGCGGAGCATCCCACAACGCGGTTTGCGCAGGCTGTTTGGACAAATATGCGCCACACGCTGGAACGTCTGGACAAAGAGATGTTCGACACCGTTGCCCAGCTTCTGGCAAATACGGATCGCCATCTTTACGTCGTGGGCGGGCGTATCACGCGTTCAAATGCGGACTATCTGTTCAATCACATGCAGATTATTCGACCCAATGTGACGATGCTGGGCAATTCGGCAAACGTTTGGCCGCAGTACCTGCTTGATATGGATGAAACCTCGGTTCTGGTGATTTTTGATATCCGCCGATACGAGGCCTATCTCGAGAAATTGGCGCAGGTCGCATCAAGCCGCGGTGTGACGGTTATCCTGTTCACCGACCAATGGGGATCACCGATAGGCAAGACCGCCAACTACACCTTTCACGCACTGGTCGAGGCGCCATCCAGCTGGGATTCAACAATAGCGCTACAGCTGATATCGGAAACCCTGATCGCTGAAGTGCAAGAGGCACGGTGGGAAGAAAGCAAGGAACGCATCGAGGAACTTGAGCGGTTTTTCTCCTCGACGCGGATATTCCGCAGTCACGATTGAAGGCCGTACATCCACCGGGAAATATCACGGTTTTGGTCGCGCGAATTTTCACACTTCCCGCTTGACGCGCCCCGGCGCATGACTTAACCAGCGCAAACCATTTGCGGGTATAGCTTAATGGTAAAGCCCCTGCCTTCCAAGCAGGCTATGTCGGTTCGATTCCGTCTACCCGCTCCAATCCCCACTGATTTCTGCGTCAAATGGCCCTTATGGTTGGCTGTTTCTGGCAGGAATGCTTGACCGGAACGGCGGCTGGGGCCAAGAAAGCGTTCACTTTGTAGCGTTCAATACACAAGGGCCGGACATGGCAAGACAGACCGCCAATAAACCAGCACAATCAGCGGCTCCTGGCGCTAGCGAAGAGCGGGCCCGCTCAAGGAAGATCGGGGTGCTGCGGTCGCTCTGGCCTTTCATGAAACCCTACAGGCTATTGATGATCGGGGCGACACTGGCGCTGATCCTGACAGCCAGCATGACGCTGACCCTGCCATTGGCCGTGCGACGCGTTGTCGACAATTTCCGCATTCAGGACGGTGAATTGCTGGACTGGTACTTTTTGGCAGCGTTGGGCATTGCCGCTGTTCTGGCTGCGGGAACCGGCATCAGATATGCGTTGGTCACACGGTTGGGGGAACGTGTGGTTGCTGACATCCGCAAGGCTGTATTTGATCGTGTGATCGGCATGAGCCCCGAATTCTACGAACGCATCATGACCGGTGAAGTGTTGAGCAGGATCACCACCGACACGACACTCATCCAATCGGTTCTTGGCTCATCCGTTTCCATCGCGCTGCGCAATATGCTGATGTTTATCGGCGGGCTGGTTCTGATGCTGTTGACCTCGGCCAAGCTGACCGGGCTTGTCTTGCTGCTTATCCCCGTGGTGGTGGTGCCGATATTGATTCTGGGCCGGCGTTTGCGCGTTATCAGCCGTGAAAACCAGGATTGGATCGCTGCGTCATCCGGAAACGCGGGCGAGGCATTGGGGGCGGTGCAGACCGTGCAGGCCTTTACCCACGAACAAGCCAGCCGCCAGCAATTCGATGAGATGACCGAGATGTCCTATACTGTTTCACTGCGTCGGATTCAGACCCGTGCAGTGCTGACGGTGATTGTGATCTTTCTGGTATTTTCAGGTATCGTCGGCGTTCTGTGGATGGGTGCAAATGACGTGCGCAACGGTGTGATGACCGAAGGCGTTTTGATTCAATTCGTGATCTACTCGATCATCATGGCGGGTTCTGTTGCGGCCCTGTCCGAGATTTGGAGCGAGCTTCAGCGCGCAGCCGGAGCCACCGAGCGTCTTGTCGAATTGCTGAATGCCGAAGATACGGTTTCGGACCCCGTTAACCCCGCTCCTTTGCCAAAGGACGTCCGAGGCGAAATCCGGTTCGAAGATGTCAGTTTTCGCTATCCCGCGCGCCCTGATACAATCGCGCTGGATCACTTGTCGCTTCAGGTAAACCCGGGCGAGACCGTTGCCTTTGTCGGGCCGTCAGGGGCGGGAAAGACGACGATCATTCAATTGATTCAACGGTTTTATGACCCGAACTCAGGCCGGGTGATGTTGGATGGCCATGATCTGCGGGAATTGGATCGCACAGATTTCCGGAAGTATATGTCTTTGGTGCCGCAGGATCCGGTGATCTTTGCCGCCTCAGCCCGCGAAAACATTCGCTTCGGTCGTCTGGACGCAACGGATGCCGAAGTAGAAGCCGCAGCCCGTGCCGCCATCGCACATGATTTCATTGCCGCCTTGCCCGATGGGTATGACAGTTTTGTCGGCGAACGCGGTGTCATGCTGTCGGGTGGGCAAAAACAGCGTATCGCAATCGCCCGCGCCATTTTACGCGACGCACCCGTGCTGCTGCTGGACGAGGCGACCTCGGCCCTTGATGCGGAGAGTGAACGTGCGGTGCAGGGCGCCGTGGATCAGATGCGTGCCGGCCGCACGACCCTGATTGTTGCGCACAGATTGGCGACCGTAAAGAAAGCCGACCGTATTGTCGTGCTGGAAGAAGGCCGTATCGTGGCGCAGGGCAGTCATGATGATCTGGTGTCCCAAGATGGGCTATATGCACGCCTTGCACGACTGCAGTTCACAGATGGCGTTGCGGCAGAATAGGAGTGACGCGCGGGCATTTGTCAATTCGCCGTAGCGTCATTCTACATTTTACCCCCTTTGAAGGCTAAGGCCTCGCTTGCGCGAGGGTTGTTTTGCTTCCATCTTGGTTGCGAACAACAAGCTCGTGCAAAAACACGGGAGAAAAACGGGAGGAACCACATGGCCTTTGTGGGATTGGAAGACAAGACGCGCATGGAACAGGAAATGTCGTGGGAGGATCGGGATCTGCCTGTCACCTTCCATCAGCTCCTGTCGCGCACGGCGGGGAAGTTCCCGAACCACAATGCCATCAGTTTTCAGCTTTTTTCTGGCCCCAATGACAAAGCCGAAACCCTGACCTGGTCTGAACTCCTGGGCAAGGTCAATCAGGCGGCAAACCTGTTTCGTTCGCTGGGTGTGGGTGAAAAAGACGTGGTGGCCTATGTGCTGCCAAACTGTAACGAAACACTGATTACCATGATGGGCGGTGCAGTTGCGGGGATTGTGAACCCGATCAATCCGCTGCTGGAGCCCGAGCAGATTGCGGCGATCCTGCGTGAGACAGGCGCCAAAGTGGTTGTTACATTGAAGTCTTTCCCGAAAACGGATGTTGCCCAGAAGGTGGAAGAGGCGGTGCGCCACGCGCCCAAGGTCAACACCATTCTGGAAATTGACCTGAATCGGTACCTGACGCCGCCCAAATCGTGGCTGGTTCCCTTCCTGCGCCCCAAGATGGGCGAAAAGGAAAAACTGGCACATGCGGACTACAAGAGTTTCAACAAGGAACTCGCTAAGCAACCAACGACGCTGACATTCGAGGACAGCAAGGACGATCGCGTTGCTTGTTTCTTCCACACTGGTGGGACCACCGGGATGCCCAAGGTGGCGCAGCATAAATACTCGGGCCTGATCTACAACGGCTGGCTGGGCAAAACACTGTTGTTTGACGAGAATGACGTCATCATGTGCCCGCTGCCGATGTTCCACGTCTTTGCAGTGCATGTGATCGTTATGGCCGCCGTGTCGTCGGGTGCGCATGTGATATTCCCGACACCTGCAGGTTATCGCGGTGACGGTGTATTCGACAATTTCTGGAAGCTGATCGAGCGCTGGAAGGTGAGCTTTATCATCACTGTTCCAACCGCGATATCAGCCAAGATGCAACGCCCGGTGGACGCAGATATCTCAAGTGTGAAAACCGCCTTTTCGGGTTCGGCGCCGCTGCCGGTGGAGTTGTTCCGCCGCTTCGAAGAGGCGACGGGCGTCACCATCGTCGAAGGCTACGGCCTGACCGAGGCCACCTGTCTGGTCTCGTGCAACCCCGTGGATGGCGAGAAAAAGATCGGTTCGATCGGTATTCCGTTCCCCTATACGGATGTCAAAATCCTGCTGGATGGGCCGGATGGGCCGACAGAGTGCGGCACTGATCAGATTGGTGAGATCTGCATCTCGAACCCCGGTGTGTACGCAGGCAACACGTATACTGAGGCCGACAAGAACATTGGTCTTTATCACTTTGACAAATACCTGCGTACGGGCGATCTGGGACGGTTTGACGAAGACGGCTACCTTTGGATCACTGGTCGCGCCAAGGACCTGATCATTCGCGGTGGTCACAATATCGATCCTGCCGAAATCGAAGAGGCGCTGCTGGGTCACAATGCGGTTGCCTTCGCGGGGGCGATCGGCCAGCCGGACGCGCATTCGGGCGAAGTGCCCTGCGCCTATGTCGAATTGGTCGATGGGGCGTCGGTCACTGAAAATGAGCTGCTGGAATATTGCAAGGTTCACGTGCATGAGCGTGCCGCGCAACCCAAGCACATTACCATTCTTGATGAGTTGCCGAAAACAGCCGTCGGCAAGGTGTTCAAGCCGGACCTGCGCAAACAGGCCATCACCCGCATATACAATGGCGCTCTTGAAGCTGCGGGCCTCGCTTCGCGGGTTGTTCTGGTGATCGACGATAAGAAGCGTGGCCTTGTCGCGCAGCTTGACGCGAACGGATCTTCGGAAGACGATGTCGCGAAAGCCCTGGGCGCATATACCCGACCCTGGGAGTGGTCCGAATAAGTTGGAGGAACAATGGACTATGAACGCCTGATCGACGAAGAAACCTGGGCGTTCATACGCCGCACGGCTGAAAGCTATCCCGATGATGCGGTCGATTTGTCCATCGAGGACCAGCGTCGCGTCTATGACGCGATGTGCAAGAAATTTCGCCAACCGCGCCCTGCCGGTGTCGAAACTCAGGACCTGTTCGCCGATGGGGTGCCGGTCCGCCATTATACATCCGGGCAACCGACCCGAACGATCGTCTATTTCCACGGCGGCGGGTTTGTTGTTGGCGGGCTGGACAGCCATGATGATGTCTGTGCCGAGTTCTGTGCCCAAACGGGATACCGCGTCGTTTCAGTTGACTACAGGCTGTGCCCTGAACATGTGCATCCGGCGCAGTTCCGAGATTGCTGGACGGCTGTGAAATGGGCGGTGGCTGAGTATGGCGACCCGCTTGTCCTGGCCGGGGATAGTGCGGGAGGAAATCTGGCAGCAGCTATCGCCCACCATGCGCGCGGGCGGCTGGACAATATACTGGGGCAGGTGCTGATCTACCCCGGTTTTGGCGGAGACCAATCGCGCGGTTCATATCTTGACCACGCCCATGCTCCTTTACTGACACTGGACGATATTAAATTCTACGAAACCGTCCGATACGCAGGTACCCCGCCTCAGGGCGATCCGACTTACGCGCCCTTACAGGACAATGATTTCTCGGAACTGCCGCCTACTGTTGTGATTACCGCTGATTGTGATCCGCTCCGTGATGACGGGAAGGTCTATTGCGAGCGGATCAGTGCAGCTGGTGGTCTGGCCCATTGGATCAACGAACCTGGCCTTGTCCATGGGTACCTGCGCGCGCGAACCTCGGTAAAGCGCGCAGCAGACAGTTTCGAACGGATTTCGATCGCAATCGAAGCGCTTGGGCAAGAAATCTGGCCCTACGACTGACGCCAGCCAGTTACTTCAGGAAAGGCTTAGCCTTCATCGTCTCTGCGAGGGGCGCACCCAAACGGTTCAGAATGGTCGGGGCCAATTGGACCTGATCTATCACGGTTTCAGCGTCAGGCCCGTCGGCATCACCGAAGTAATACAGCGCGGTTTCCTGTTGCAGTGGGCTGCGCCCACCGTGGTGTCCGCGCTCGTCCTGACCGTGATCGGCGGTGACGATCACCTCATACCCTAGTTGGCGCCAGCGTGGGATGAACGGGGCCAGCATCTCGTCTGCAACAAAACAGGCATGATCCATTTCCTCGCAGTCGTGATAGAAACGGTGACCCATGCTGTCCAGTGTGCAGGTGTGCAGGATGCCATAGTCCAACCCAAAGCGCAGACACAGATTGGTCAGGGTCGCAAACAGATCGACGTCGGACGGGGTCATCTGATTGTCTTTGCCGTAACCGGTCATGCTGTGAAAGCGACCGTGATTGATGGTCTGGCTCTCTGGCTCGTCATATTCGACGTCGCGGACATAGTCGAACGGGTGGCGGTTGAAGAACTGCGACCAAAAACTGTGCGTTACTGCCCCTGTCACGCCGCCGGCCTCACGTACCTGGCTAAAGATATCCTTGTGGCTCAGGCGAAAAACGTTGCCGTTTCCGGTGCAGCCGTGTTCTTGCGGGGTTACGCCCGTATGGATCGATGCATAGCAACTGGCCGAAGTTGAAGGCAGCACCGCGCGGTGCTTCCACACCCGAGCTTCGCCGCTGTCGACCCAGCCTTCGAGGTTGCCGAACAGGCGGCGGAAATTCCGGTATGGTACTCCGTCCAGGATGATCAATAGTAGTTTACGGTCCATGGTTCGGCCTTTTGATCTGAGTATTTCA
This sequence comes from Ruegeria sp. N7, assembly GCF_056531345.1. Taxonomy (NCBI): domain Bacteria; kingdom Pseudomonadati; phylum Pseudomonadota; class Alphaproteobacteria; order Rhodobacterales; family Roseobacteraceae; genus Ruegeria; species Ruegeria sp. N7. Next base: position 29,971 of record NZ_JBQFLR010000002.1, read on the forward strand.
TGCGGACGATACGCGAGTTGAAACCATGCGCCTGCCAAATCGCGTCCCAAATAATAAATTCCCGACGTCAACCAAGATGCAAAACGCCGGGAATCCATTTCTTCAAAGTGATGTTACAGGCGCAGAGATCAGTTCCCCGCGCTTTCCATTTTGCGATGGGCAACGACCTCTTCCAGCCAGCCCAGATGCATCTCGGGCACCGAGCTCAGCAGAAGGTCTGTATAGTCGTCGAATGGCGGGCTGAGCACCTGGCTCTTTGGGCCATAGCGCGCCACGCGTCCCTGATACATCACCGCAATGCTGTCGCTGATCGCCCGAACCGTCGCCAGATCGTGGGTGATAAACAGGTAGGCCACATCCTCGATCTTCTGCAAATCCAGCAGCAGCTTGAGGATACCGTCCGCCACAAGCGGGTCGAGTGCCGATGTCACCTCGTCACAAATGATCATCTTGGGCTTGGCCGCCAAAGACCGCGCGATACACACGCGTTGCTTCTGGCCACCGGACAACTCGGCTGGGTAACGGTCGATGAACTTCTCGCCCAACTCGATCTCGTCCAGCAACTCGACAACCCGTTTGCGTTTTTCGGCACCGCGCATGTTGAAGTAGAACTCCAGCGGGCGCCCGATGATCGTGCCGACGGTCTGGCGCGGGTTCATTGCCACGTCAGCCATCTGATAGATCATCTGCAACTCGCGCAGGTCCTCGCGGGATCGTCCGGCAAGATCAGGCGAAAGCTTGCGTCCGGCAAACGTAATCTCGCCATCGCGCGGCGGCAACAGGCCGGTGATCACCCGGGCGAGTGTCGACTTACCAGAACCGGATTCGCCCACAACTGCCAGCGTCTGCCCCGGATGAAGCTCGACATTGACGTTGTGCAGCACGTCGAAATTCAATCCCTTGTAGCGCGCGGTGATACCGTCAACGCTCAGCAGCGGTTCCGCTGTGGGCTGTTTTTCCTCGTGCTCGATCGAACGGACCGAGACCAGAGCTTGCGTGTACTCTTCCTGCGGGTTGTTGATGATCTGATCGGTTGACCCGTATTCAACCGTATTTCCCATCCGCAGAACCATGATTTCGTCGCTGACCTGCGCCACGACCGCAAGGTCGTGCGTGATGTAAAGAGCAGCAACACCGGTATCGCGAATGGCTTCTTTGATCGCCATCAGCACGTCGATCTGCGTGGTCACGTCCAGCGCCGTGGTAGGTTCATCGAACACAACCAGATCGGGTTCGGGGCACAGCGCCAGCGCAGTCATGCATCGCTGCAACTGTCCGCCTGAAACCTGGTGCGGGTAGCGGTCACCGATATTATCCGGGTCGGGTAGGCCTAGTTTGGCGAAAAGTTCCCGCGCGCGGCCTTCGGCCTCTCTTCGCGAAAACTTCTTGTGCTCGACCGCAGCTTCGACAACCTGATCCATGATCTTCTTGGCCGGGTTGAACGACGCGGCAGCGGATTGCGACACATACGCAACCTCACCCCCGCGCAGATTGCGGATATCGCCATGTGACGATTTCAGGATATCGCGCCCATTTACCCAAACCTCGCCGCCGGTGATTTCAACACCACCCCGGCCATAGGCCATGGAAGCGAGGCCGATGGTGGACTTACCGGCACCGGATTCTCCGATCAGCCCCAGCACCTTGCCGCGTTCGAGGTCAAAACTGACCCCGTGCACGATTTCGATGTCATGGGGTTTTTCACCCGGTGGGTAAACGGTTGCACCGATCTTGAGGTCACGGACCTTGAGAAGGGTATCACTCATCCCCGGCCTCCTTTCAGCGATGTGGTTCTGTTCAGGACCCAGTCAGCAACAAGGTTGACCGAGATCGCCAGCGTCGCGATGGCCACAGCCGGGTACAAAGCTGCGCCGATGCCATACACGATGCCGTCCTTGTTTTCCTTCACGATGCCGCCCCAGTCGGCCAGCGGTGGCTGAACGCCCAGCCCCAGAAACGAAAGGGTCGAGATGAAGAGGACCATAAAGATGAACCGCAGCCCAAACTCGGCCACCAGCGGTGACAGGGCGTTCGGCAGGATTTCACGGAAGATGATCCAGGCACGGCCTTCGCCGCGCAATTTGGCGGCCTCGACATAATCCATCACGTTGATGTCGACAGCAACCGATCGCGACAGACGATACGGGCGTGTCGCGTCCAGAAGGCCCATCACCAAGATCAGGATCGGGACCGTCACCGGGACGATGGCCAGAATGACAAGTGCCAGGATCAGCGTCGGGATCGACATGACCAGGTCAACCGCCCGGCTGAGAACCTGATCAGCCCAACCGCCCAGAACCGCAGCCAGCAAACCCAGCGACGTGCCGGTTACAAAGCTGAGGATCGTAGCCGCAGCCGCAATGAAGATCGTCGTGCGCCCGCCGTAGATCATGCGTGTGAGCAGATCCCGTCCAATATTGTCTGTGCCCAACAGATGTTCTGCGCTTGATGGCTCCCACACATCGCCAACCACTTCGGCCATACCGTAGGGCGCAATAAGCGGTGCAGCCAAGGCGACAAAGAAATAGAGACCTGTGAACAACAGACCGATCATTGCCGAAATTGGAATATTTTTCATCATTTCGGATGCCTCAGTCTTGGGTTGGCCAGGATCGATACGATATCGGCCACCATGTTCAGCCCGATATAGACGGCGGCAAAGACCACACCACACGCCAGCACGACCGGCACGTCACGTTTGGTTACCGAGTCCACCAGGTATTGCCCCATGCCGGGATAAACGAACACCACTTCGACCACGACAACGCCCACGACCAGATAGGCCAGGTTCAGCATCACCACGTTTACAATGGGCGAGATCGCGTTCGGAAAGGCGTGTCGCGCAATGACCTGAAAGTTTGACAACCCCTTCAGTTCCGCCGTTTCGATATAGGCTGACTGCATCAGGTTGAGGATCGCCGCGCGGGTCATGCGCATCATCTGCGCCAAGACCACCAGCGTCAGCACGAAAGCGGGCAACGCGATCGCATTGAGTTTTTGCCCGAATGACATCGAGTCGTTGATCATCGCAAGCGAGGAAAACCAGCCCAGCTTTACCGAGACATAGTAGATCACCACGTAGCCGATCAGAAACTCTGGTATCGACACTGTCGTAAGCGTGATGGCAGAGATCAGCTTGTCCGGCCAGCGGTTGCGGTAGCGAACTGCCAGCAAGCCCAGGAAGATGGCAAGCGGAACCGAAACCACGGCTGCGGCGCATGCCAGAAACAACGTGTTGCCCAACCGTTTGCCAATGCTTTCCGCAATGTCCAGCTTGTTGGTCAGGGACTGACCCAGATCACCCTGAACGATACCGCCCAGCCACTCGAAATAGCGGGTCAGGGCAGGCCGGTTCAGGCCCATTTCTTCGCGCAGGTTTGCAAGGGCCTCTGGAGTTGCGGACTGCCCCAGGACGGCTTGCGCTGCGTCTCCGGGAAGGGCTTCGGTCAGGCCAAAAATCAGGGCCGAAGCGCCAAACAGCAATAGGAGTCCCAGCGCGAGGCGCTGGGAAACCAGTTTGATGATAGGATGCATGATCCGTGGCCCGTTTTAGACGAACCACATTTTGCGGGACATATTGCCGTTCATCATCTCTTGGTTCGGATCTGATTCCCAACCATCCAGCTGATTACTGACGCCTTCAACAAAGTTGTTGAACATCGGGCAGATCAAGCCGCCTTCGTCGCGGACCAAACGGCCCATCTGGCTATAGATGCCTTTGCGCTTTTCTGCATCCAGTTCTGCACGCGCCGAAAACAACAGATCGTCAAAGGCCTGAACTTTGAAACGAGTGTCGTTCCAATCCGCAGTTGACAGGTAAGCGGTAGTATACATCTGGTCTTGTACAGGGCGACCACCCCAGTACGACGCACAGAAGGGCTGGACGTTCCAGACTTCGGACCAGTAGCCATCGTTGGGCTCACGTTTGATTTCCAGCGGGATACCAGCCTGAGCGGCCGTCTGCTGGAACAGAGCTGCGGCGTCGACAGCACCTGGGAAGGCACCATCTGCAACACGCAGGATAATCGGCGAGCCATCATGGCCAGACTTTTTGTAGTGCTCGGCCGCCTTTTCGACACTGAACTCGCGCTGCTCGATTGTTTCGTCAAACAGTGGGTAGGCCGCGTTGATCGGCATATCATTACCGATCGAACCGTAGCCTCGCAGAACCTTGTCTACCAGGTCAGCCCGATTGATGGCGTATTTCAGCGCGGTGCGCAGTTCATTGTTATCAAACGGTGCCGTGTCGCAATGCATGATGAAGACATAGTGACCGCGACCAGCGGTAGAATGTACGGTCAGGTTGGGTGCGCGGCCCAACAGGTCGGCAACTTTGGGTTCCACGCGGTTGACCGCGTGGACCTGTCCGGATTGCAGGGCAGCGGTACGCGCAGTTGCGTCGTTGATGACGATGACTTCGACACTGTCGAAATTGCCGTAATCGCTGTTCCAGTGGTTTTCGTTCTTTGTAAACAAGTGACGCACACCGGGTTCGTCAACTTCCAATTTGTACGGTCCAGTCCCGATACCTGCCCCCGGATTATCCATACCGCCATCAGGCTGAATGATCAGGTGGTAATCGGCCATCAGATAGGGCAGGTCGGCGTTTGGCTCGGTCAGGGTGACCTGGAAGTTGTCGCCGTCAGCTTTCATTGACTCAATGCCCTTCATGATGCCCAGGGCACCGGACTTGGAGTCTTCGTTCGAGTGGCGCTGCATGGTTTTCAGCACGTCTTCGCTGGTCATAGTCTTGCCGTTGTGGAATTCGACACCCTGACGCAGCTTGAAAGTCCAAACCTTAGCGTCGGCGCTGCCTTCAACGCTTTCCGCCAGACGCGGCTCGATCGAGCCGTCTGGTGCAACTTCAACAAGCTGGTCACCAAACTGTTTGCCGTTCTGAAAGGGAACCGAGCTTGCGTAGGTCGCTGGGTCCAGAGAGTTAGTGGATTCACCACCCTGAAGACCAAATTTCAAATCACCGCCCTTTTTCGGTCCAGCAGCCCGAGCGGCGTCCGCGAACATTGTGCTGGCCATCGCAGCTGAAACACCCAGAGCCGCGGCTTTCCCCATGAATTCGCGGCGGGTCATTTTTCCGGCTGTGACCTGACCGGCCATATGCGTGATTAGTTCGTTCATCGATTATTCTCCCTATCGAGTGGTTTTAACCCTTTTCGGGTTTTTGTTGACGCATGAGTCAACGTTGACTTATTTCGGCGGACCGGGCAAGGATATTTCTCCTTGATGCCGAAGGCCGAAGCGCAAGTAACTTTGTTTGGCGCGATGCCCTTTCCACAAGAATATTATGATACAGTTCTGTTTCAGGCCAGTTTCCGGGCCTTTACGGTCTGGGGTGGTGTGATATGCGTCAGTTCATCCACGTATTGCGACAACCAAGTCCATGACATTGGTGCCAGTTGGCCCGGTTGTCAGCAAGGCTTGGGCTTTGTCCAAAAACGACCCGCTGTCAGCATTTATAAGCGCAGTCATCCCGCTGTCGTTCCATGTTGCACCGGTAATGATTCCCCCTGCCGCATTGGTCGGTCCGTCTGTGCCGTCTGTGCCGCCGACAACAACTGTCAGGTTTGATTGCCCGGAGATTTCCCGCGCCAGTGCAAGTGCCAGTGCCTGGTTTCGTCCACCGCGCCCAGGGTGATCCGGCAAGACCACAGTCGGTTCCCCACCGAAGACCATCACGCCCTTCTCCATGCCGCGTAGCAGTTGGCCAAGATGTGCGGCAACCTTCAGATAGTCATCATGCAGCGCCTCTTCATTGGCCCAAACCTTTAGCCCAGCCGCTTCGGCGGCTTGTACAACCACATTGCGGGCATGGGCGTTTGAGGCCACGATCCGCGTGGTGGCCTCAAATGTGTGGCTGGAAGGCAAAGCGCCGATACCCGATCCAATGACATTGAGGTCGTCGCCCGGTACGTCCGAGATGGCCAGAACAGTCGCGCGCGCGCCCGCAAAGTGCGACAGCAACCCCCCGCCTTTGATGCGGGACAGTTTGCGCCGCTCAGCATTCATCGCGCCGATATCCATCCCTTCTGACAGCAACCTGCGGTTCAATGCTTCGAGATCGCTCAGTGATTTTCCGGGCAAAAGGTCCTCGGCCAACGAAGACGCGCCACCCGAAACCAGAAGCAGCACATGTGATCCGGGTTCCATCTGTTCCATCGCCGTACGCAGAGCGCGCCCACCCGCAAGGCTGCGGTTGTCCGGAACCGGGTGCGAGGCTTCGATCACCTCGACAGTGTCCGGCAAGTCCCGACCGTGATCGTCCTTGGTCACAACAAGCGTGGGAATCGCGCCGAACCGCGCCAAGGCTGCCCGTGCCATGGCGGCGGCGGGCTTGCCTACGGCCAGAATACGATCCGGTTTCGGGATGTCGTGCAGGGCGGCCTCGGTGGCGGTGTATCCGTCAACAGCCTCAACTCCGGCGTGCCAAAGTTGAACGGCTTGCTTTTTAGTATCCATCAAGTTTCCACCCAGATTGTGACCGGCCCGTCGTTGACGAGTTCAACGGCCATGTCGGCCCCAAATTGTCCAGTTTCCACCGCTACACCCTGCGCGGCAAGGTGGTTTGCGAAGGTGCTATACAGATGCTCACCCAGCTCGGGCGGTGCCGCCGTTGAAAACCCCGGCCTGTTTCCGCTTGTTGTATCTGCCGCCAGTGTGAACTGGCTGATCACCAAAGCCGACCCTTTTACATCCAGAAGAGAGCGGTTCATCTTGCCCGCGTCGTCTTTGAATATCCTGAGTCTGGCGGTTTTCCGCGCAAGTTTTTCAGCCTGGGCTTCATTGTCCCCCTGCATGGCGCAGACAAGAATCAAAAGCCCCGGACCGGACGCGCCAATGACGTTGCTATCGACCGATACTTTGGCTTGCGATACTCTTTGAAGCAGAGCGCGCACGTGTTTCCCCCCTTGGCGATTATCTTGCCTGAGCGAAGGTTTAGCCGCGCCAGTCGACAAAGTCACCCAGCACGGCACGATCTGTACGAAAGTTATTTGCGGGGTGCTTTCCGTCCGAATACCCAAAGGAAATCGCGCACAGGATCAGGCGGTCTTCCGGGATCCGAAAATATCTGTGCAGGAACGGGCCATACGCGGCTAATGCGGCCTGAGGAATGGTTGCCACACCCAACGCCTGCGCTGCCAACGAAAAAGCCGTAACAAACCCTCCGCAATCCATTGCGCCATATGGCCCAAGTTCCGCCGGGCTTGAGACGATGGCGCAATGCGGTGCATCGAACAGAGCGAAATTGCGCATCATTTGTCGGGCCGATCCTGCCCGGTCCCCGCGTTCCACACCGACTGCTTCATAAAGCGCCCAACCGCACGCGCGGCGGCGGTCTTGATAGACGCCGGAGTATGACGCGGGAAACGGAAGATCGGGGGCCGGTACGCCTGTTTCAGCTTCGTTTTGCATCGCAGCACGAAACCTGTCGGTCTCTGCGCCGCTTGTGATTACCAATTGCCACGGCTGCGCGTTACACCAGCTTGGGACCCGGGCCGCGCTGGCCACGATTTGTTCGATCTGCTCGTTTGGTACAGGGTCGGGCAGGAAGGCCCGGCAGGAATGGCGATTTTTCAGAAGGTTATTCAGTTCTGCAAATGACACAGGCGCCTCGTTTCTACGTCTCGACACTTAGGATGATCATGCCACGCCAGATGTACAAGAGACCGCTATTGCTGCCCGTTGGCTGCCAGATACCCGACAACCCCGGCGACGAGCAGGCCCAGAATAACGGCAATCGTGATCTTGATGGCTGACCAGGGGCGTTCCCCCTGAACCCGCCCGGTTCGGCCGTTCACCACAAATCGATAGGTTTGCCCGCGATATTTGTATGCCGCCAGCCAGATCGGTAGCAGAATATGCTTGAACGTGACGTCTCGTACCTCGGTGTCTACCGTGTGGATACGCTGCTTGTCGCCCCCAATATCGAAACGAACATCCCGTTCGATCACGCGCGCCATGTGCGCGCGGGCCTCGCTGTAGCCCTCTTTCAATTCGACCGTATACGCTTCGGCGCGAAACCCGGCGAGGTATTCTGGCTGGTAAGGCTCCAGCGCAGGCAGATCCCAAGGCTGCAGCGCGTCGGTGTAAGCCTTGGGCAGCGACTGCGAGGCCAGCACCAGGACGTCATCAAAAAACCGCGCAACACGACCCGATTTGGGCGACCAGCGCACCTTTGGCACCTGCTGCTGAACCCGTTTACCGTCCCGCATCACTGTGTGGGTTTCATAATAGATCACGCCGCGCTCACCACGGTAGGCGGACTTGGTGTCGGCATCAAAGGTCCAGTACGGAACATAGATGCCCTGCATCTTGCGGCCCTTGCGGGCATAGTCCTTCAACCCGTTTGGCGCGAACCATAACCGACCCAGCCAATCGCTCATCGCCTTGTGCGCCTCGCGCTCGTCGAAAGCAAAAGGCAGAACACCCTTTGGCTTGATATGCCGGTTCACGCCGGTGTCAGTTACCACCGGCGTGGCACAGAACGGGCATTCCGCAGCGTGCGTGTTGGGGTCGAATTCAACCTGCGCCGCGCAGTTCGGGCAGGACAGAACGCGCGTCTGTTCCAGCTCGCTGTCAGGCAGACGGTCCGCAATGGCCGCGTCAAAATCCAGTTCGCGCAGGCTGGCACCTTGCCAAGGGCCCGATCCGATTGGTTCCGAATGACCACAATGATCACATGTCAGCGTACCATTGCTAGGGCTGAACCGATAATCCGCACCGCATTGCTGGCAGGGAAAGCGGTGCTCTGCAAGGTCAGGGGCGTGTGTCATACGTTACCCAATAGTGTCAGGTCAGATGGAGGAGTATCGCGTTTCGGTCAGGCCCCCGGCGGCGGTGGCGGCAGAATGGTGAACAGTTGCGCCAGTTCCTGCACGTCACCGGCCTTTTTCCAGCCGTCCTGGCCCGCGGTCCAGACATAAGTGTCGCGCGTCAGATCGCCCTCGCTGGCCATTCGGCCCATCCTGGCTTTGGAGTATGGGCCGCTGGTCTGCCCATCCACGGCGATATGCCAAACATGCTCGACCGGCGGCGGCGGCGGGGCCGCATGAGTTGACGGTCGTGGGGCAGCGGGGGCGGGCGATCCCCACGGGCCGCTTGGCTGGCCCGCTGCCATGTTTGACATCTGCTGTGCCATCGCCATGCCCATTCCCATGCCAAGACCTGCGCCCATGCCACCGCCTTGGCTGGGGTTGCTGGCCGCAGCCGTCATTGCCTCTGCTGCGGAATACTGTGTGAACTTGCCCAGATCTCCGGCCAATCCCATCGAGGTCCGCTTGTCCAATGCGGCCTCGACCGCCGGCGGAAGCGAAATATTCTCGATGTAGAATTCCGGCATCTCCAGCCCATAAGCATCCAGCACTGGGGAAACTTCGGCCGCGATCAATTTGCCCAGATCAGCCGTGTTCGCTGCCATGTCCAATACAGGAATGCCAGATCCCGAAATAACGCGGCTGAACTCCTGCACAATGATGTTGCGCACCTGAAAGCTGATCTCGCTCATGGTGAATTCGCCGTCAGTTCCGACGATTTCCACAAGGAATCTGGCCGGGTCTTTGACCCGAACGGTATAGGTACCATAGGCGCGTATGCGGGTCGGCCCGAACTCGGGGTCGCGCAGCATGATCGGGTTCTTGGTCCCCCATTTCAGGTCGTTGAACCGGGTCGTGTTGACGAAGTAGATCTCGGACTTGAACGGCGACTGAAAGCCATGATCCCAGTGCTGCAATGTGGTCAGGATCGGCATGTTGTTGGTCTCAAGCATATAGAGACCTGGCGTGAACACATCTGCCAATTGCCCTTCGTGCACAAATACAGCCGCCTGACCTTCGCGCACCGTCAGCTTGGCACCGTATTTGATTTCATGGCCTTCACGCTCGAACCGCCAGACCATGGTGTCGCGAGTGTCGTCAACCCAATGGATGACGTCAATGAATTCTCCGGTCAGAAAATCGAATATTCCCATTTGGGTTCTCCTGTCCTTGGTGTCAGAGCGGTTGCCCCATCATTTCCCGGGCAATGACATGCACGATGGGACGGGCCTGATCGACTGTCACGCCGGGCTCCAACCGCTTGTCATAAAGCATTGTCAGCAGTTTTTCGTCATGGCTCGTCAGCAGGGCAAACTCGTCATCATCATTGAAGATCGATGGGCGCGCTGCCGGGCTGTCGTTCGACAATCCCAGCCCCTGTGCGATTTCTTCGTGGATACAGCTGCGGCGGACCAGATCGGTCAGCTCGGCCCGGATCAACGCAACGGCGCGCACATATTTGTACGGAGACGCCGTTGTCGCCGAGGCAAAAACAAAACAATCGAAATTCGATCTCGGATTTGCGACCAAATCAAGCGAAGCCTGACTGATATTCGGGATCAGCTGTTTCAGTCGTGACACGACATAGGTGCTGTCGTCCTTGCCCGCGAAAAAGACGTGGAAGTTAGCGTTTCGGGAGACCACGGAAATCGGATGATCCGTCAGCCTCGCCAGGCGCGTGGCAAAGGATTGAACCCGTTCCGCATCCTGTTCCCGAACAGCGGGCAGCACGGAAGGCCCAAACTCAGTCTGGATGCGCACCGGCCCCGACCACCGGCTGAGTTGCCCGTCTGTCTGGCGGGACCCGATGGAAACGTTTTGGGTCGGATATTCGCTGTAGAACGCAATCGCTTCGAAATTTCGCGCCAGATCCTGGGCGTCATAAGGCGTATCGGGGCCGCCCCCGTCTGTCCGCAATAACCCCCGGACCAGAAGGTCGCGTTCGACACGCTGGTAAAACCGCGCCAGATCCTGACTTGCGGCAGATGGCGGTACATAGGCATTCGCCGCAACAGAAACAGGCGCCGGGCGCGCTTGTGGTGCAATCGAGGATGTCAGTGTTTCTTCGCAATTGGCCAAAGCCAAAAACGCCGCCATCCCCAACCCCAGTTTCAGATATGTAATATCCCGCACGCCCAGTTCAGCCTCAGCCGGGGACAGCGGTTCCAGCGTTGTCGCCGGTCCCGTCTCGTCGCGCCTTGGCGGACGCCAGAGTGTCGCGCAGTTCCGCTTCCATCTTCTGCAACTCGGCCTCGGCGGCAGCACGTTTGGCTTTTCCTTCATCCGCAATGGCAAGGCTTTCGTTGATGGTGCCGATCAGGTCTGCGTTGGCCTTTTTGACAGCTTCGATATCGAACACGCCGCGTTCCATTTCCTCGCGGATCATCTTGTTCGACTGGCGCAGATTGGCAGCATTCGAAGTCAAAAGCTCGTTGGTCAAATCGTTGGCGTCGCGCACCGCGGCGGCAGCTTCGGCGCTGCGCTGAATGGTGACGGCCTGTGCCAGTTGCGTTTCCCATAGCGGCACGGTGTTCACCAGCGTCGAGTTGATCTTTGTGACCAGCGACTTGTCGTTCTCCTGCACCAGCCGGATCGACGGCAGCGACTGCATCGTGACCTGACGCGTCAGTTTCAGATCATGCACGCGGCGCTCCAGATCGTCACGCGCGGCGCGCATGTCACGCAGTTCCTGCGCTTTCATCACCTGTTCTTCTTCTGGCGCGGCCTGAACGGCGGCTTCCCTTTCGGGGATGTCATGGCTGTCCAACTCGGTCAGCTTTTCTTCACCCGCCGCGATATACAGCGCCAGTTCATCGTAGAAACCCAGAGTTTTCTCGTACAGCAAGTCCAGCGATTTGATGTCCTTGAGCAGTGTATGTTCATGTCCTAGAAGATCGTCAGTAATGCGGTCGATCTGCCCCTGAACTTCTTCGAACTGAGCGGTAAATTTCGCAAATGGCGCGGCCCTGCCCAGCAGCCTTTCCCACCAGCTACGCTCGCGGCGCACGTCCAGCTCACTGACCGAAAATCCGCGGATCGTGGTCACGATATTGCGCAGGCTGTCACCTGCCGGGCCAACATCCTTGTTGCGCACATCCGCCAGCATGGCCTGACTGATTTCCTGCAATTCGGCCTGAGCGGAAGACCCGAAAGCAACAATCGAATTGGTGTTGCCCATGTCGATCTCGTCCATGCGCTTGCGGATCTCGGCACTCACGGGTTCATCGGCTTCTTCAAGCGAGATTACCTCGGCCTTTGGTTCGGGCAGGGCAACTGCGGTGACTTCCTGCACCAGTGTTTCGGCCTGAGCCGCCTTGTTCTTGATCTCATCGGACATGGGGATGTTCCTCGCTCAAATAATGGCCGGTCAGTCCAACCGTACGCCTTCGCGCTGCAGCCTTTCGCGCAGCACGTCGATTTCGACCGTCAGATCACTGCGGTCATCCAATAGCATTTTCCGCGTACGCGCGGAGAAATTCTGTTCCAGATCATCCAGTAGCGCGATGTAGTCTGTCATCGCCTGCGCATCGCGGGTCCGGGCATAGACATCGGCGAACTTGACGGTCGCATCACGCGCGCCCTGAAGATAAACCGTCATGTATTTCCGCGCGCCCGCCAGATCGCGGGGGTCTTCCTCGACCGTTCGGAAAAGGTCACGTGCGGTGTCCTGAAACCGTTCCAAACGGGCCTCGATCCGGCGATCACCCGCGCGTTTGATGGCGTCCGTCATCTCGGAAAGACGGTTTTCCGCATCTTCAACGACCCGGGCAACGCGATCCTGCTGAAAGGTGTCAATTCCTTCCATGCCCTTGTCCTTCATCGGGTCAAACCCGAAGGAGGCCGAATGCAGCACGGTTGCTGCAGCGCCGAACAAGACAGGGGCAAGCAGGCTTACTTGCGATGCCGTTTCCGCATTCAGAAACTCTGTCCGGTAGGACGCAAGAGCGGCGCCCAGACCTGTCAGAAGGCTGGCAAAGATTTTACGGGGAAACGCAGGCCGGCGGGCAGCCTTACGGGCGTTAAACGCGGCTTCGGCCCGCAGACCTTCCCGCAGCAAAAACGCAGCTGCCGTCAGCAGGCCAGCTGCGATCAGACCAATGGTCATGCCTATCGCGCCGTCGTTCAGCGACAGAAACACCAATGGGATGGCCGGTATGAACAGGACATTGGCACGCGCGCCCGCAGGTTCGGCCCGCGCGCCATCGAATTGCCCACGGGGCTGAAGAGTGTCGCCGGACGTATCATCCTGAGGGCTGTATTTGCCGCCAAATCGCTTTGCCATGCGTTACAAGCCCCCAAGCACGCCTGTGCACACGCCAAACAAGAGCACCAGCAATACGGCGTAGGCGAATTTTTGCACTCCGCTTCCGGACATCACGCTCCCCAATTAGCAGCAATCACAGAAAATTTAGGGGATACGCAGGCTTGGCGCTAGGGGGAAGGTTGCTGAACCTGCATCACTTGCGGGGATTCTTGCCGATGGGCGGGCGTTTTCTTTGTGGTCGCGTCGGGCGTTTGGGGGGCGCTTCGGGTTTGGCATCCGAATCCAGCCCAAGTTGATCGCGCATAACGCGGCGGCGGATTTCTTCGACTTCTCCCGGCTTCAGATTGCCCAATTGGAACGGGCCGTAAGAAACCCGCAACAAACGGTTCACATTAAAACCGATATCTTCCATGGCCCGACGGATTTCTCGGTTCTTTCCTTCGCGCAGACCGATGGTCAGCCAGGCATTGGCCCCTTGCTGGCGATCCAGCGTGACGGTCATCGGCTGGAACCGCTCTCCCTCAATCACCAGCCCTTTGCGCAGCGGTTCGAAATCTTCGTCTTTCGGGCGGCCGTTTACCCGCACACGGTATTTGCGCAACCAGCCGGTCGCGGGCAGTTCGAGCTTGCGCTTGATAGCACCGTCATTAGTCAGCAGCAGCAGACCTTCGGAATTCAGGTCAAGCCGACCAACACTCATCACCCGCGGCATGTCTTCGGGCAGCTTGTCGAAAATCGTATCGCGCCCTTTTTCGTCGCGGGTTGTCGTAACCAGCCCAGCAGGCTTGTGATACAGCCACAAACGCGAGGGTTCCGGTTCCGAGACCGGTTTGCCGTCGACAATGATCTTGTCTTTTGCCGTCACGTTCAGGGCGGGGCTGTCGATGGTCTTGCCATTCACAGCCACGCGGCCAGCTTCGATCATGCGCTCGGCCTCGCGCCGCGACGCGACGCCAGCGCGGGCCAGGACTTTGGCGATCCGGTCGCCGGGAGGAGGGGTCTTGTTCATGTCTGGGCCATACCCTATCCCGCGCGCTTGCGAAAGGCAGGTTTCTGATGCAGTCAGGGGCATGGTATTCAAATCGCATATGGAACAGGCGCTGCGTGAGGCGCGCGCAGCAGCGGATCGCGGCGAAGTGCCCGTTGGCGCGGTCATTGTCGGGCCGGATGGCTCTGTTGTGGCGCAGGCAGGAAACCGGACGCGTGAGTTGAACGATCCTACTGCGCATGCAGAAATCTTGGCTTTGCGCGCGGCCTGTGCCTATGCCGGATCTGAAAGACTGCCCGGATATGATATCTATGTGACACTGGAACCCTGCGCCATGTGTGCAGCGGCACTGGCGGCCGCGCGCATCCGGCGCGTTTACTATGGGGCGTCCGATCCCAAATCCGGCGGCGTGGCCCATGGCGCGCGGGTTTTTTCCCACCCGCAAGCACATCACAAGCCCGAGGTCTATGACGGCATAGCCGCCAAAGAATGTGAAAACCTGCTGCTGGATTTTTTCGCGGAAAAACGAATAGAAAAATGACCGTGATCTGACAGGACGGCCACTGTCAGTTCCAGTCCAGGCGATACACTGTCTGCTGCCCGCCGAACCCTTTCAGTGCGACCGATTTTGGCGAGCTGAACCTCAGACCGCCCTCCGGGCTGACCAGCAATCTGGTCACGTCGGTGACATGAATTTCATTCGGGCCACTTACGTCTGTCACGCGCGCGGCCTTATTGACGACGGACCCGAAGAAATCCTCATCTTTCTGTATGACGTCGCCGGTATGAATTCCAATCCGCAGACCCAGAGGTGTTTCGGAATTTGCCAATGCGTTCTTTCTTTGCAGCTCGATTGCTGCCTGAATCGCATCCTGGACCGTCGGGAAGATCGACATCGTGCCATCCCCAAGGGATTTGACCAGCCGTCCCTGATGGGTTTGGATAAGGTGTTCAGCCAGATCAAAATGGCCGGAAATAAGCTGGGCCCATTTTTTGTCACCCAAGTGCCAGGTGATATCTGACGACCCGACAATGTCAGTGAACATGACCGAAGCGGTTCCCTCGGTCTGATCCTGTGTGAACTCCTGTTTTGCGGCTTCGATCAGTGCATTCAACACCGAATGCTCGATGCCGATCTTTTCCATGTTCGAGGTCGGGTTAGACACATGCAGCTGCACCATTTTCCAGACGCCGTCTTCCAGATGCAGAACAAATGTAAAGCGGTGCCAGGCTGAATTGCCGTTCGAATGAAAGGTCAGCGTCGCTTCGCAAAATGCCCAGCCTACATCCCCACATTCAAACGCTTCCAGCGAATGTTCCTGCCAGTCATAGTCCGGGATTTCGTTGGTGTGATCGGCGAAGCCACGCCGAAACACCTGCCCGGACCATGCCTCTTCATCCGCCGAGCCCTGATACCGCAGGTGTTCCGAGGATGACAGCATATTGACCAGCGCAGCCCGATCCTTGTCATGAACGGCCTGATTCCATCGCCGTACAACTGCGATCAGTTCCGGTGAAGGGACAATGTCGCTGGTCATATCATCCCTACAGCTTTATCGCCTGCATAACTTGCGGTTCGATGACGTCTACACCCGGCAAAGCACCTGCCAGCGCCTGAGCGGATTGCTCAAGAATCGGGAAGGTCTTGTAGTGGCAGGGAATTACCGTCTTGAAGTTGAAGTATCTTTTGGCGGCGTAGGCGGCAGCTTTCATATCCATGGTGAAATGCCCGCCCGCTGACAGGATTCCAATATCGGGTTTGTAGTAATCCCCCATCCAGTCCATGTCGGCCATGATGTCGGTATCACCTGAAACATAAAGCATGCGCCCCTCGGCACTGATCATGAAGCCGACCTCGCTGCCGCCTGTGCGCAGGCCGTCCGGTGTCGAAAAGGTCGAGCTGTGAGAGGCCGGGACCATTGTTACCTTGACCCCGTTCAGGTTGACCGTGCCGCCCTTGTTGAAACCAATGGTCTCGATGCTTTCGGCTTCGGCCCAGTACCCCATCAGGTCATATTGTCCCACAACCGGAATCTTCAGGTGTTTGGCCAAAGGCAGAACGTCGACGACATGGTCAAAATGCGTATGGGTCAGAAGGATGTGGGTGGCGCCATCAACGGCGGCGTCATGCTGTTCCTCGGGCAAGACCGGGTTGCCGGTCAGCCAGGGGTCGATTAGCAGCACCTGTCCCTGGGTTTCGATACGGAAACTTCCATGGCCCAACCAGATAATGTTCATAATTATTTCCTCCCAATCATTCTGTTGGCGGCAGCCTAACATCGGATAAGTAAATTTCCATGGATTGGTTTCGTGAAATAGACGGGTACTGCGAGCGGCTGTCTCCAGCCTACTGGGCCGAGCCCGTTAACGCGGTCACAAACGCTGCTTTTCTGATTTGCGCATGGGTCATGTGGCGGCGGGTGCGCAATCAGAACATGCCGCTGGCCAAGGTTTTGGTGGCGCTTCTGGCGATCATCGGGTTTGGCAGTTACCTGTTCCACACGCATGCGCAGGTATGGGCGGCTTTGGCGGATGTCGCGCCCATACTGTTGTTCATATTGGTCTATATTTTCGCGGTGAATAAAGACATCTGGAGGATGCCTTTGGGGGTGGCGCTCGGGGGAATGCTTCTTTTTCTTCCCTATGCGACGGCTGCTGTCCCACTGTTCCAACAGGTTCCGGGGCTTGGAGGGTCGGCGGTTTATGCGCCGGTCCCTTTGCTGATCCTGATCTATGCTGTTCTTTTGCGCGGCCGTGATCCGATTCTGGCCAAAGGACTGATAATCGGGGCGTTGATCCTGATCTTGTCGATTACCTTCCGTGCCCTCGATATGCGTTTCTGCGGCCAATGGCCGGTGGGGACACATTTCATGTGGCATATCCTGAATGCCATTATGCTGGGCTGGATGATCGAAGTGTATCGTGCGGCTCTCATCAGGGGCCGCGTCACCCAAACTCGTGGATCATGAGCATATGGCACGGAGGCCTGTCGTGACCATCCTTCAGGTTTATTATTCGGTCGATGAAACGGCGTTGGCCTTTTCTCAGTCTTGAAAGGCTGCGGCCAGATGATCCGGCAGGTCGAATTCGCTTAAAACCCGTGCGCGGCCCTCGGGCGACATCTTGCGGGCAGTCTTTTCAACAATGCTCTGGATTTTCTCGGCTGAGTGTTTCGCCGCAAAGGGCTGGAAATACCATTTCAGAAACACAAAGCAGATCACATCTTCCAGCGCCTGCACCTCTGCATCGCGTTTGATGCCTTGCTTGCGCAACATGCGACCCGCGGCTTCGGCCTGCTCAGTGTCATAGCCTTCTTGGGTCATCAAACTCATCACCACGTCCGCGTGGTGTACACCTTGCGCCTTGCGCCAGGCCAGATAACCCGCCCGACCTTCCGGGAATTCATTGCGGGCAAGTTTCCACCGCTCCACATGTTGACCACGCGCCGCAATCTGCAAGGCGTCGGACGCGCCCGGAAACAGGCGGTCAAGCTCTGCGCTCATGCGCTCGCCGTAAAGCTGCGCTTCGGGGCGGCCATCATCGCGGTTGGGGTCATTTGCATTCGCCGCATCGATGGCATCCAGGACCGCTTGTTTTTGCGTGTTCATCAGCTGCTCCACTTGCTTGTCAGAACCGCAAGTGCCTTATGCAGTTCCCTTTTGGTATTTGCAGCAATGCTAACGACTCGCTTTGGGCTGTGCACCCTCGAATATGCGTTTTGGCCGGGTCGGAGAGGGGAAATCCGACCCAGCCGGAACCTGCGCATCACTTTGCAGGTTTAACCTTGTCCTGAGTGACCGGTTCCGTCACGGGCGAGGGGAAGGTCAAAGTGCGTGTCAGGTTGCTTGTGTCGATACCCAAGGCCATGGCCGGTGCGGCCAAAAAGGTGGCGGACAAGACTGCGGCAATCATCAGGGGTTTCATGTTTTTCTCCGGTTTGCGTTGTGTCGCACAACTAGAAATGAACAGTACAGTTCAGTTTTCAAGGACAATATTGAACTAATTAGTTTACTTTTTTGCATACCACTCATTCAGTTTTGAATGGCGGGTGTCATGCGGTGGATCTCAAACTCGGGACGGCCCATGGCGCAGTGGTCTTGCGACTGCCGCAACAGACAGGTAAACGCCCCATAACGTAGATGAGGGAAGCCGATGTCGATTGACCAAAGCACCGCCGCCAAAGTGGCCAAACTGGCCCGGATCAAGGTCGAGGATGACGCGCTGCCGGCGCTGGCATCCGAGTTCAACACCATCCTCGGGTTCATCGAACAGCTGAACGAAGTGGATGTCGAAGGTGTCGAGCCGATGGTCTCGGTCACGCCGATGCGGCTGAAACGCCGTAAGGACGAGGTAACCGACGGCAACCAGCAGGGCAAGGTGCTGGCCAACGCCCCTGACGCCCGCGAAGGGTTCTTCGCAGTTCCCAAAGTGGTGGAGTAAGACATGAGCGAGCTGAACAAACTGGGTCTGGCCGAGGCGCGCGATGCGCTGCGCTCAGGTGACGTCACTTCTGTCGAGCTGACCGACGCCTGCCTGAAAGCCATTGACGAGGCAGATGCGCTGAACGCCTTTGTCCACAAGACACCCGAACTTGCAATGGAGCGCGCCAAGGCTGCGGATGAGCGGATCCAGCGTGGCGACGCACCGTCGATGTGTGGCCTGCCGATCGGCATCAAGGATCTGTTTTGCACCAAGGGTGTGCCGTCGCAGGCGGCGTCGAAAATCCTGGAAGGGTTCAAGCCGGAATACGAATCCACCGTTTCTCAGCAACTGGCCGACGCAGGCGCGGTGATGCTGGGAAAACTGAACATGGACGAATTCGCCATGGGATCGTCCAATGAAACATCGACCTATGGCAATGCGGTCAGCCCGTGGCGCCGTGGCAACGATGATGCGCAACTGACACCGGGCGGCTCGTCTGGCGGGTCTGCGTCTGCCGTGGCTGCTGATTTGTGCCTGGCTGCGACAGGTACCGACACCGGAGGCTCGATCCGCCAGCCTGCGGCCTTCGTTGGCATCACGGGCATCAAACCCACCTATGGTCGTTGCTCGCGGTGGGGTATCGTCGCCTTTGCGTCCTCGCTGGATCAGGCAGGACCAATGACCAAGAACGTGCGTGATGCAGCGATCATGCTGGAAACCATGTGCGGGCATGACCCCAAGGATTCGACCAGTGCCGAACTGGCGGTCCCAAATTTCGAGGCCATGCTGACCGGTGACATCAAGGGCAAGAAGATCGGTATCCCGAAAGAGTACCGTATGGAGGGTATGCCCGCCGAGATCGAAAAACTCTGGGCCGATGGCGCTGCGATGCTGAAAGCCGCGGGGGCCGAGATTGTCGATATCTCGCTTCCGCACACCAAATACGCGCTGCCCGCCTATTACGTGATTGCCCCGGCCGAGGCATCTTCGAACCTCGCCCGCTATGACGGTGTTCGCTATGGTCGCCGTGCACAGCTCGCGCAGGGCGATGGCATCACCGAGATGTACGAAAAGACCCGCGCCGAAGGTTTTGGCCCCGAGGTGCAGCGCCGCGTGATGGTCGGCACATATGTGCTGTCCGCAGGTTTCTATGACGCCTATTACAATCGCGCGCGCCGGGTCCGGACCCTGATCAAGAAAGACTTCGAAGACGTGTTCGCCGCAGGCATCGATGCCATTCTGACACCGGCAACCCCTTCGGCGGCTTTCGGTCTGGGGGAAATGACCGAGGCGGACCCTGTTCAAATGTATTTGAACGACGTCTTTACGGTTACCGTGAACCTCGCTGGCTTGCCCGGTATCTCGGTCCCCGCAGGGCTGGATGCACAAGGTCTTCCCTTGGGGTTGCAGCTGATCGGGCGCCCGTGGGAAGAAGGTGACTTGCTCAACACCGCTTATGCGCTGGAAACCGCAGCCGGTTTTGTGGCCAAGCCCGGCAAATGGTGGTAAGCCTTCGGGCAAGTGAATTACTGAAGACGGAGCCAAACAATGCGTGTTTTGCTTTTGGTCCCGGCCCTGACACTGGCTGCGGCCTGCACCAATGTCGCGCCGTTGACCAGCACGGGTTTCAACACGCCTGAATATCAGGCGCAGCGCGAGGCTCAATTGGCGGGCCAGGGCGGGGCGGTCAATCCGCTGCTGGCTCCGGTCGATGTTTCCCAGCAACCACTGGGCACACCGGGATCATCGACCTTTGCAACAGGTGAGAATGCGGACATCGCCAACCAGACCGCCGCAGCGTTGGCCAGCACGTCCGGGCAATCCTCGGTCTCCGCGTCGCCGTCTTCCGGCTCCAACAGCAGCGCAATCTCTGACGAGCAGGACTTCGCAGCCGTGTCCGAGAGGCGCAGCATCCAATCCGATGCCGCCCGGATTGAGCAAAACCGCCAGACCTACAAAGTCGTCGCTCCAACCGCCGTGCCTGAGCGCACGGCGAGCGGCCAACCGAATATCGTACAATATGCGCTGAGCACCTCCAATCCGGTGGGCACACAACTCTACAGCCGTTCCGGTTTCAACCTGCAAGCCAAGTCACAGCGGAACTGCGCGCAATTCCCGTCACCGGATCAGGCTCAGATCGAATTCCTGTCCAATGGCGGTCCGCAACGTGACCGCAAGGGTCTGGACCCGGATGGCGACGGCTATGCCTGTGGCTGGGACCCCAGCCCGTTCCGCAGTGCCGTTAACAACTGACGCCTTAACGCCGATCTGGCATCCGTCTCCGAATTTCGGCAAGCGCCGGGGCGGGATGGTGCCATCCTTGATCGTGATCCACTATACGGCCATGGACGGTGCGCAGGCGGCTCTGGATCGCCTATGCGACCCGGCTTCCGAAGTTTCGGCTCATTACCTGATCGGGGGTGATGGCACCCTGTGGCAAATGGTGCGTGAAGAAGATCGCGCCTGGCATGCCGGCGCAGGGGAATGGGACGGCAAGGACGACATCAACTCGCGCTCGGTTGGGATTGAACTGGATAACACCGGCAAACATCCGTTCTCGCAGCCGCAAATGGCGGTGCTGGAACAGTTGTTGCCCCTGATCATGACCCGCTGGTCCATTGCGTCGTCCGGGGTCATTGGGCATTCCGATATGGCGCCCGGCCGTAAATGCGATCCTGGGCCGCGCTTCGACTGGAACAGGCTCGAAAAGCAAGCGCTGGCCAAACCGCGCGGCACAGGAGTTGATCCGATGTCACCCGATGCAGAAGCATTTCGCGCCTCTGCTCGGATGGCAGGTTTCACCGCCCCCGTGGACGATGCAAAACTGCTGGCCGCTGTCCGGTTGCGATTTCGCCCCTGGGCGAAAGGTCCGCTGGACATGGCGGATATGAATGCGGTCACCCCGTCGGACACAACAACCTGATCCGCTCTTCATCTGGCCAAAAATATCCCGGGGTTGAATTGGCCGCAGGCCAAGAAGGGGCTGGCCCCTTCTCGGGTCTGTCAGCTCTTGACGCCGCAGACCGCAAAGCTTACCCAGCCCGGGCGCGGAGGGCCGGATGGCCGCTGGGGCGTATGCCCGAGAGGAAAGTCCGGACTCCACAAGACAACGGTGCCGGGTAACGCCCGGGCGGGGCAACCCGACGGAAAGCGCCACAGAAATCAGACCGCCCAGAGCCTCGGCCGCGGGTAAGGGTGAAACGGTGGGGTAAGAGCCCACCGCGCCGCTGGCAACAGTGGCGGCACGGCAAGCCCCACCGGGAGCAATGCCAAATAGGGTCCCCGCGCGGGCCGGTCGGCGCAAGCCGATACCGCCGCTAAGCGCGTCTTGGCCGAGAGGGACCGGGTTGGCAGCTTGAGCCGTGCAGCAATGCACGGCCTAGAGGAATGGTCATCGAAGGGGGCAACCCCGGAACAAGATCCGGCTTACAGGCCCTCCGCGCGTATCTACTTATCCTCCGGGCGGCGTGTAGGTCCCCGCCAATCTTGCGGCTTTCTCAGTGACCGAAACGAACTCGTCCGCAGTCCAGGCCCGAACCGTTTCTATGTTCGTGACCGCACCCGATGCCGCGACCGCCATGCCGACCGCCACAGCATCTGTTCCGTCCGGCGCTTCGCTGATCACGACCACGTCGTTGCTGCCGGTTGTCATGTAGAAGGATAGCAGTCGACCGCCGACTTTCTCCAGCAATGCTTTCACTGGGCCGGTACGGTTCTCGGGCTTTTGCAGCATGCCTTTGACACCAGCGTGCGAATAAGTTGCGTAGGTAATGAAAACAGGCATTGGTACCTCCTTTTTAACGAGAAATCACAGGGCCTTTCAGTCAGCCGCCCCGGGGGCCGTCTTGCGTCAGATACCGGAGATCAACGGTGCCGCGATGTGCCAAAGACCTGCTCCGATAAGCGCCACACCTGACACCGGCGCCAGCCACCGGGCTGTCGGCAGAAGCTTTTCCAGCGCGACATAGGCGGCAATGCCAACGATCCAGTAGAGGTTCATGATCCCTCCGACGAACAGCAGCAGCATCAACGCCCAGCAGCATCCCAGGCAATACGTGCCGTGCAGGGCTCCGGTTCTGAGCGCGCCGAAGGGTCCGGGCCGGTTGTGACCGGCCAGAAACCTTGCGGGGCTTTGGCAGTAACGAAGGCACGCATTCTTCAAACTTGAAAACTGATAGAACCCGGCAGCCAGCAGAACACTTCCCGCGAAGGGGCCAGAGCGGATTGTCATCATCGGCCCGCTCGACAGCCCGATATGTTCCAGTCCCCACTGCAATGCCGTTGCAGTCAGGCTGAACGCACCCCAGGTCACCAGATAGCCCAACAGGAAACACAGGCTGAACGTTGCGGCGCGGTCTTTCTCAGGGCCCATGCGCTTTGTCGCTGCAAACAAAAGCACGGCTGGCGCGGCACTTGGGGTCATCATGGCAATCATCATGATCCACCACATCAGGAAGATGAGCAGAGTGTAACCGAAGCTCCAGGCGGTTGCGGAACCCATCTGCATGGGCTCCCCAACCGGCCCTGCCATGCGGGTCATTTCGACCGCAGACATTTTCATCCCGACGCCGGCAACTGTGTACCAGGTGGCAGCAAGAATGATCAGAAGGACGCTGCCCAACACGATTGCATTGTCCTGCTTCAACAGCCGCTCAATCGCCCCGGCAGGGGCTGTCGCACTCTGTCTGGTCATGAAAGAGTCTCCGGCTACGCGCCCTGAACACCGTGACCCGAGAGGTTCAGATGTGCGAGATGGGCGTGCGTGGCATCAAAGGTAAGGCTGATTTCGCCGCCCGTTGTTTTGGCCGACCCCGAGGCAGCCTCTGCGTGGCGGTACTCAAAGCCGTTCGGCAACTGGATCGATGCCCTGTGCGCGGCGCCCGATACGATATGTGGAATCGGGCTGACCTCGACGTCGAAGACCCCCGGAACATTGGCGTAGCCGCTACGATCATCGCGGTTCCAGTTCAATTCGATTGGGACAAAAAGCGTATCATATTTCGTCGGGGCCATCGCACTGTAAACGTACCACATGGTCGCCATTTCATCGGTGTCTTCGCCGGTCATGATGGCCTGCAATGCTGCGCGCTGTTCGGCTGTAGCACTTTCGTCAATGATCAGTTGCATCTGACCATTGCCTTCGTGGATCGGTCCCGGCCAGTGATAAACACCTGCTGCCCGCAAACCGGCCAGATCAGTATCGCCATAATGCCCGCTTTCGATGTCGAAAACGACAACAGCCTCGCAATTTCCGTGTGATGGAAGAACGCTGAATTGGCAGGGACAGCCGAAATTGCAATTACAATTGGCCAGTTCTTCGCCCTGAATAACCCATTCTGTCATGATAGCCCCCCAAGAAAAGCTGCGTAAAACAACACTGCTCCGCGCGGGCATTACCTGTTCACACTGCCTTGGTCGTCGAGCCTGAAGTTGGCCTCTTGGACGTATCAGTTGCGGCAAACCTATCACGATATCGTGATATGTACAAACTTACTCACTGTCTTTTGGTCCTCATCGGCTTGGAAATTCAGTCCGGAATCCCGTGGGGGTTGAACGTGGTATTCGCCTTTGCATTCCTTTGATAGAACTGGGGCGTATTTTGAAAAACCGGGAGGATTGTCATGAGCTTTATGAAGACACTTGCGTCCGTTGCAGTTGGTTTCGCGGCTGCGAAGGGGATGGAGAAATACCAGAAAATGGGCGGAATGGCTGGCTTGCAGGACATGATGCAAGGCGCAGGCGGCGGCCTTGGTATGGATCAGCTTGGCAAAATGGCCGAACAGTTCGGCCTTCCCGGAGGTGCGACAGGCCTTCAGGACATGATGGGTAAGATGGGGCTGGGTGGCAGTGCCGCAGGTGCCGCAGGTGCCGCCGGTCTTGGCGGGCTTTTGAATGCGATGCAGGGGGCGGCCAGAACTGGCAGCCAGCAGACCACCGACATGATGGAGACGGTGTTTGGCGGAACACCAGCCGGGGCTGCCATGGAAGCTCAGGCCAAGCTCATGTTGCGGGCGATGATCCAGGCGGCAAAGGCAGACGGCGAGCTGGACGAGCACGAGAAAGAAACGATCCTCGGAGAGTTGGGCGATGACATCAGTGACGAGGAACGCGCATTCGTGCAGGAACAACTGAACGCACCTGTCGACGTCATGGGTCTGGCAGCTGATTCTGGGGCACCGCTCAGAACGCAGATTTATGCGACATCTCTGGCGGCAATACGGTTGGACAATGATCGTGAGGCCGCATATTTGCGGCAATTGTCCACTGCGCTGGGTCTTTCGGACAGTGAAAGGGACCAGATTCACAGCTATATGGGTGCGCCAACGTTACCGGGTTGAACCTGTGCCCGATTCCTAGGCCGGGATCGTCCGATTGGCCTTGACATGCACGGCGTAGCGCGTAAAAGCGCACGCTCATAGGAATTCAACCGAAAGGCCCCTGCCTTTCCGGACGCAGGAGATAACCATGGCGAAGCCGACGACAATCAAGATCCGTCTGAACTCGACCGCGGGCACGGGCCACTTCTACGTGACCAAAAAGAACGCACGCACCATGACCGAGAAAATGACCATTCGTAAATACGATCCGGTCGTTCGCAAGCATGTCGAGTACAAGGAAGGCAAGATCAAGTAATCTTGCCGTTCCATTTGGACTTTCCAAAAGGGCTCTGCTTGGCAGAGCCTTTTTTTGTGTTGAGTTCCGGTGGTTTGTTGCCAAGAATGTCAGCATGCCCACCTGGGGCCGTTGCAGGAGCGCATCAGCCACCGATGCAATCGCATGGCCTGTGGCTTGCTTTTTGTGCCGACCTGCAAGTACGCTTGAGCAAACCGCCACAAAATGTTGACCGCCATGAAAAAAATCTTGTTATCCACAATTGCCGTTCTGACTTTGGCGGCCTGTGAAGACCCGTTTAACCGCAAAGGTGTTGGGTTTACCGGAATCGATGGCGAACCCCGCACGATTTCCGACGTTCCCGGAGCCGTCGCATTTCTGCCGCCTGAAACGAATGTCCCGGCCGAGCTGGCAGAACTTCAGACCGTTACTCTCTTGGCTGATGAAGTGGACCCCTCCAAGGTGGCAGCCGTTGCTATCGACAATGGCGGGCGGACGCCGGACAATGCGGTGCAGCTACAGGGCAGCGATACGAATCTGTTCCTGAGCACCGTCAGCGTCAACGGAACCTTGTATGGTGTCCTTCGCACGCCGACGAACAGCGTAAAGGTCGACAACTCGGTCGGCGTTGGTTTCGCGCAAGAGGCTGAGCGTTTCACCGGGTGTCTGCCTGCCGGTGATGTGTTCCGCAAAGGCACGTCCGAGCGTAGTTCGGGCTTTGCTGTACCGTTGAATTGCAGCTAAGTCTTACACCTTCTGATGTATCAAGCCCTCGCTGATCTAGCGGGGGCTTTTTCTTTGCGGGGTACGCGGACGTCGTCGCCTTGTCCGCCAGGATTCATGTACCGGGCAAGCGCGATCATCAGTTGGTTCTAAACGAAAAAAGGCCGGTCTGATGACCGGCCTTTCCCTTACGTTGGTTTGCAGTTACTCGCGGTTACCCAAGAATTGCAGCAGGAACATGAACAGGTTGATGAAGTCTAGGTACAGGTTCAACGCGCCCATGATAGCGGCCTTGCCCAGCCATTCCTGATCGCCACTATGGGCCATTTGCAGGTATGTGTTCTTGATATTTTGGGTGTCATAGGCGGTCAGGCCCGCGAAGATCAGAACACCGATGGCCGAGATTGCAAAGGCAACGGCCGAAGACGCCAGAAAGATGTTCACAACCATCGCGACGATCAGGCCGATCAGGCCCATCATCAGGAAAGTGCCCATGGCGGACAAGTCTTTCTTGGTTGTGTAACCATACAGGGACAGGCCCGCAAACGCGATTGCGGTGATCAGGAAGACCTGAATGACCGACTCACCGGTGAAAACAAGGAAGATCCAGCTGATCGAAACGCCCATCACCGCCGCAAAAACGTAGAACACCAGCTGTGCGGCAGCCGCCGACATACGGTTGATCCCGGCGCTGAAGCCGAAGACAAACAGCAGAGGTGCAAACATGATGACCCAGCGCAGGGGCGACGCGTAAATGCTATAGCCCAGCGATGTCAGATAGGTGTCGGCATTCAACTGTGCTGCTGCGGCTGACGGATCGCTTGTGGTTGCCAGGCCTGCGATGGCCCAGGCTGCTGCGAATGTGATGAGCATGCCTACGGACATAGTGCCATAGACTTTGTTCATATGGGCGCGCAGGCCCTCATCAATCTCGGCAGCGCGCGCGCCGGCCGCCGTCCGGATCGTGTCGAATTGTGCCATCAAAGGGTCTCCCTTTACATAATTATTCAGCCCCCCGGCTGTGCGGGAAGCGTTCTAGGCAAATATCGGCAACTCAGGGCTGTGTTTCAAGTATTTACCGCGGAAAACCAACTAATTTACGCAACAAAAGTGACGGTCCGCATCAGCCGACCGCCACTCATGAAGTTACTATTTGATTTTGCATCACTTCTGCCAGAATTCCGGCGCGTCCCAGACGAAACGGCTGGCTTCGGCATCAGCCTCTGATCTGGAGACGCCGATGTCCTGAAGGGCGCGATCATCAAGCCGTGCCAGTTGGCGGCGTTGACGCTTCAGGGAAACAGCACGCCTGATGATAGTGCCGAGCGATTGCTTTTTGGGCTTGCAAGGGCGATGAATGGCAATTTGGGTCATACTTATTGTCCTTTCGTGTATTTACGATGGTTTCTCTCGTCTTTATCAATTTCCTTGATTGATATGGGGGAGTATGACATATATTGAAAACGAATATTTTTGATGAAACACATAAGGAATCGTGAAGATGCGGAATCTGGACATTACAACCCTGCGTTCATTTGTTGCTGTGGCGGATCAGGGTGGGGTGACGCGCGCTGCAGGTTTCCTGCATCTGACGCAATCTGCGGTCTCGATGCAGTTGAAACGGCTGGAAGAGCTGCTTGGCCTTCAGCTGTTGGACCGCAGTGGCAGAACGATTGCCCTGACCGCGTCAGGTGAACAATTGCTGGCTTATGCGCGCCGTATGATCGCGTTGAATGATGAGGTCATCTCGAAACTGACCGATCAGGCCTTTGAAGGTGAGGTGGTGTTGGGGGTTCCTCACGACATAGTTTACCCGGCCATCCCAAGGGTCCTGCAACGATTTAACGCGGATTTCCCGCGGGTCAGAGTTCAGCTGGTGTCGTCTTATTCCTTGCAGTTGAAAGAGATGTACCAACGCGGTGAATGTGACGTGATCCTGACCACGGAACCGTCGTCGGTGGATGGTGCGGAAACCATTGCAGAGCTGCCCTTGCGCTGGATAGGTGCACCGGGCGGGTCAGCCTGGCGCAAGCGTCCGCTACCTTTGGCACTTGGACGTCGCTGCTTGTTTCGACCACAGGTGATATCCGCGCTGGATGCAGCCGGTATTCCCTGGGAGTTGTCGGTGGAAACTGAAAACGACCGCACAATCGAGGCCACGGTCAGTGCTGATCTGGCAGTGTATGCGGCACTGGAAGGTACCGAAGCCGCACATCTTGAGCAGATCGAAGGCGGCGGTGCGCTACCGGACCTGCCTGCGCATATGATCAACCTGTATGGTGGCGAGCCGGGTCGAGACGCGGTTGTCGAAGCACTGGCGCAGTTGGTGCGTCAGAACTTCCGCCTGCTTGCGGGAACGCAACTGCGTGCCGTGGTGGGTTGATTGCGGTCAGGGGGTGATCACGATTTTGCCCGTCGATTTCCGCTCTTTCAGCAACCGCAGGCCCTGCGCGACCTCATCAAGAGGCAAGACGTGGCTTATGTGCGGATTGATACGGCCCTCGGCGTGCCAGCGGAAAAGGGTGCCAAAGCTTTCGCGCACGGCTTCCGGCCGGAACTTCAAATACCCGCCAATGTAAAAGCCGATCACGGTCAGGTTCTTGACCAGCAGATGATTGGCGGGGATTTGCGGAACATCTCCCCCGGCAAATCCGATGGGCAGCAGGCGGCCTTCGGGGTTGGTGGCGCGAAAGGCCGCCTTGAACACATCGCCGCCGATTGCGTCATAAACGACATCCGCGCCGCCAAGCGATCTGACCCGAGCCCTTAGATCCTCTGCGGCATCAATCAGGTGATCGGCCCCTGCGGTGCGGGCAACGGCCAGCTTTTCAGGGCCGCGGGCCTGTGCGATGACGGTGGCACCCATGAGCTTGCCGATTTCAACCGCGGTCAGCCCAACACCGCCTGCTGCGCCGGTGACCAGAAGCGTTTCGCCGGGTTGCAGCCGGGCACGGTGGTCAAGGGCCATGTGACTGGTGCCATAGGCTATCTGGATCGCTGCGGCGTCTTCGAAACGGGTCGTGTCCGGCAGCGGGATCGCGCGATCGGCGTCGAAAACGCCATATTCTGCCAGACCGCCCTGACCGGAATAGACGGCGATCCGGTCTCCCGGCTTCAGGGTGGACACACCTGGACCGATGGTATCCACGACACCGGCGATTTCCATACCCAAAGTAAACGGCGCAGGCGGTGTATCCTGATACGTGCCTTTCTGCATCAGCAGATCAGCGAAATTCAACCCGCAGGCTTTGATCGCAACCCGCACCTGACCCTCACCCGGCTCGGGTTTCGGTACATCGCACAGCTGGGCAACTGCCCCGTCAGATCTAATACAATAGGCCTTCATTTGGTTCCTCACGTGCTTGGGGCATAGGCACGTGGGCTGTGCGAGATGTCAATTCCTTATGCGCGGCGTCCTGAAACGTCTGAAAATCTGTCGCATATCCAGCCGGGCCACGCGAACAGCGGGCAGGGCATTTGACGCATACAACCACAGCCCTTGTGAGGGGGGATCGACTCAACCAGCTTGAAAAAAAATTCAAAACCGGCAATATTGGCAAGCAGTGCTGGTAACGGGGGACGGCACAGTCCGGATTTGGGGGCGGTTAAGGAAGCCCCTATTGGTATTGCGATCTCGGACGTCGCACGATCCCGTACAAATGTGTGTGTAGTAGAGGAGAATACCAATGACTCATCACGTCGATGTCCATGTGGGCAAGCGCGTTCGGCATCGCCGCTGGCTGATTGGGATGACCCAGCAACAATTGGCGCAGCAAGTTGGTATCAAGTTTCAGCAAATCCAGAAATATGAGACCGGAGCCAACCGAATCAGCGCGTCCCGCCTGTGGGACATTGCCGAGGCATTGGACGTACCGGTCAGCTTCTTCTTTGAAGGTCTGGAAGAGGCCCAGAAAAGCAGCGCGGAAAAGAAATCTGTTCCAGCCGATCTGATGGGCGATAAAGAAGCCCTGGATCTAGTTCGCTCTTACTACGCAATTCCGGAAAACCAGCGCCGCCGCCTGTTTGAACTTGCACGTGTCCTCAGCGACGTCGCCTGATCAGACCGGCTTGACTTTGTCAGGTAATGCCCGCACCAGAGTGCCATGCATCCGGCGAGTTTAAGCGACATTGAAATTGCAGAAGAAATGGCCGAAGCGGCACGCGCGGCCATTCTTCCTTTTTTCCGTCAGACCAATCTGGAAACTGCGAACAAGCTGACCGAAGGGTTTGACCCCGTCACCGTAGCGGATCGGGCCGCTGAAAAAGCCATGCGAGAGGTGCTGTCCAGATTGCGCCCTGAAGATGGCGTATTGGGTGAAGAATACGGTGCGCACAAGGGCAGCAGTGGCCGAACCTGGGTTCTGGACCCCATCGACGGCACGCGCGGGTTTATCAGTGGCACACCAACTTGGGGCGTTCTGATCGCGCTCAGCACAGCAGACGGGCCGATCATGGGGGTGATTGATCAGCCCTACATTGGCGAACGCTTTGTCGGATCGACAGCTGGTGCGCACCTTACAGGGCCACAGGGGACCAGAAAGCTGCAAACACGGGGGACGAAATCTCTGGCGCAGGCGACGCTGTTCACCACTTTTCCTGAAGTCGGCACCCCGGATGACCGGGCCGGGTTTCAGGCCGTATCGGAGCAGGTGCAACTGACCCGATATGGAATGGACTGCTACGCTTATGCCTTGTTGGCCGCAGGGCAAGCAGATCTGGTGATCGAAGCAGGGCTGAACTCGTATGACATTCAGGCCCCTATCGCGGTTATTCAGGCGGCAGGCGGAATTGTGACCGATTGGCAAGGCGGCCCGGCGCATGAGGGCGGTCGAGCATTGGCCGCAGCCAACGCAGAAATACATGCAGAGGCACTTCAGATCCTGCGTCGGTTCTGAAACCTGTTGTCGCAGATCCCGATGGCGGGTACATAATACCCGGTCGGTTCTTGAGCCCGTTTTCCGCCGACCTTCGCACTCCTTGCAAGAGACGGGCAGATGCAGGAGCGCGACATGACAGAAATCCTACTCAAAAACGCTGATCTGATCCTGACGATGGACGAGTCCCGGCAGGAACTCCCCGCGGCGGACATTCTGATCCGCGACGGCCAGATCGCGGGGATCGGGCACGGATTGCAAACACAAGGCGAGGTTCACGATGTTTCGGGCTGTCTGGTGACACCCGGGTTAGTGAACACCCATCACCATCTTTACCAAACGTTGACCCGCGCGGTGCCGGGCGGGCAGGATGCATTGCTGTTCGGGTGGCTTCAGACACTCTATCCGATTTGGGCGAAGTTCGGACCAGACGAGATGTTCACCTCGGCCCAGATCGGTTTGGCAGAGCTGGCGCTGTCAGGCTGTACGCTCAGTTCTGATCACCTGTACCTCTATCCCAATGGTTCGCGGCTGGAGGACACGATTGCTGCCGCATCCGAGTTGGGGATGCGATTTCACCCGACACGTGGCGCGATGAGCATTGGTGAAAGCGATGGCGGCCTGCCTCCGGACAGTCTGGTGGAAGAAGAAACTGCCATTCTGGACGACATGATCCGCGTCGTGGATGCATTTCACGATCCGTCAGAAGGGTCGATGTGCCGCGTAGGTCTTGCCCCGTGTTCACCGTTTTCCGTCAGCCGGGACCTGATGCGAGATGCAGCCCTTCTGGCACGGGACAAAGGCGTGATGTTGCATACACATCTGGCTGAAAACGATGAAGATATCGCCTATTCACAGGCTCAGTTCGGCTGTCGACCCGGTCAATACGCCGAAGATCTGAGTTGGACCGGCCCGGATGTCTGGCACGCTCATTGCGTCAAGCTGGACGGGGCCGAGATTGATCTGTTTTCGCGCACCAAAACTGGTGTCGCTCATTGCCCATGTTCGAACTGCCGTCTGGGATCAGGCATCGCGCCGGTGCGGGCGATGCGCGATGCGGGGGTAAAGGTAGGCCTCGGCGCTGATGGCTCGGCCAGCAATGACAACGGTAATCTGATGCTTGAGGCCCGGCAGGCGCTGCTGTTGCAACGGGTGGTCAATGGGGCGGATGCGATGTCGGCCCGCGAAGCATTGGAGATTGCAACCCGCGGCGGGGCCGATGTGCTGGGGCGTCCCGATTGCGGGCGGCTTATGCCGGGAAAACGCGCGGATGTCGCTGTCTGGGATATGCGCAGTATCGAATGCGCAGGCAGCTGGGACCCGGCAGCTCTGCTTCTGGCCGGTCCGATGCAAGTAAAGCACCTGTTTGTCGAAGGCCGCCAGATCGTGCGGGATGGGCATATCACGACGATTGACCTGCCCCGCGTGATTGAGCGTCAAAACAGTCTTGCCAAGGGGTTGCAGGCCTAAGCGGCCTGCCGCCCACCAATCCAGACCTCGGCCACAGCCCGATCATCACCCATCATGATGGTCGGGAAGATTGCCTCCCAAACATCGTTTGCACAAGCTTCGCGCTGGGCGATGGCCGGGGTCGAGGCGAGATCAATCACGACCAGATCCGCCTCCATTCCCGGAGCAATGTTGCCGATGCAATCATCCATCCGCAGGCTGCGCGCCGACCCGACTGTACCCAGCCACAGCAATTGCGCCGGATGCAGGGGGCGCCCACGCAACTGACCGATTTCATATGCGGCAGCCATGGTGCGAAGCATTGAAAAACTTGATCCGCCACCGGTATCCGTTGCCAAACCGATCCGGTGGCCATCGTGGATCAAGCCGTTCATGTCGAACAGACCCGACCCTATGAAGGTGTTCGAGGTGGGGCAGTGGATCAATGACGCATCAACCTCGCGCAGACGATCGCGTTCCCGGTCTTCCAGATGGATGACATGCCCATAAAGTCCGTTCTGCCCCAGCAGCCCGAACTTTTCGTAAGTGTCCAGATAGTCCCGCGCATCGGGGAACAGGGAGCGGACCCACTCGATTTCGTCTGTCTGCTCGCTCAGGTGTGTTTGCATCAGGCAATGGGGATGCTCCGCCCAAAGCGCGCCCATGGCCTCAAGCTGTTCAGGGGTGGACGTAGGTGAAAACCGGGGCGTGATGGCATAGGACAGGCGGTCGACACGGTGCCATTTCTCAAGCAGAGCGGCAGATTGGTCATAGGCGGTCTGGGCCGTGTCACGCAGACCTTCAGGCGCATTGCGATCCATGCAGGTCTTGCCCGCGACCACGCGCTGTCCCCGTTGTTGCGCGGCAGTGAAAAAGGCATCCACGCTTTCGGGGTGGATGGTGCAAAAACTGCACATCGTCGTTGTGCCATGGGCGGCAGTCAGATCCAGATAACGGTTGGCGATTTCAGAGGCGTATTCAGGATCACCAAACTTCATCTCTTCGGGGAAGGTGTAGGTGTTCAGCCAGTCGATCAACCGCTTACCCCAACTGGCAATCATGGCCGTCTGTGGGTAGTGCACATGCGGGTCAACGAAACCCGCAATGATCAGGTGATTGCCATGGTCCTTGATGACAGCATCAGGGTGACGCCGCATCAGCGCTTCAGACGCGCCGACATCAGCAACGCGCCCTTTGTCAATCACGACAGCTTCGTCCAGTCGGGTCGCTTCGGTTGGCTCTCCGTCAAAGGGTGAGCCTGTGAAACTCAGAACGCGCCCTTTCAAAAGCGTCTTTTGCGCCATTTGCCCTGTTCTCCACCTGTTTGGGACCGCGCTGTAGCATAGGCAGACGAAAGAAGTGGGTAAATCGGCGCATTGTCATTGTTTTCTGGTAGCTGCTTCTTCTATTTAGGGGCCAATCGCCGAAAGAAGGGGGCAGCGCATGACGACAGGCAGTGATCAAGCCGAACACGATCTGCCCCACGACGAAGACGCGTATGCACTGGATCGCCGGACAGTGGCGGCGATCCTATACGCCGTCGATGTGGATGATCGCGACAAGCTGATTGAGCTGATGGAGCCACTGCACGCGGCTGATATCGCTGACCTACTGGAGCAGATCAATCCTTATGACCGGGCGCGGCTGATCCGGCTTTATGACAAGGAATTTGACGGCGACATCCTGTCGGAACTGGACGAAGCGGTCCGCGAGGAAATCATCTCCGTCCTGACCCCCGAGGTTCTGGCGGAAGCCGTGCGCGAGATGGAAAGCGACGACGTCGTTGACCTTCTGGAAGATCTTGAGGAACCGCAGCAGGAAGCCATTCTGGGCGCGCTCGAAGATTCCGAGCGGCTAGCGGCGCAACAGGCGCTTGCTTATCCCGAGAATTCGGCTGGTCGTTTGATGCAGCGCGAGGTCGTCATGGCGCCCGAGCATTGGACCGTCGGTCAGGCCATCGACTTCATGCGTGCCAATGATGATTTGCCCGAGCAGTTCTATCATGTTGTTCTGGTCGATCCGCGCCTGAAACCAACAGCGCAGGTGACATTGGGCAAGCTGATGGCGTCCCGTCGTGAGGTGCCGTTGCGCGATCTGGCGGAAGAGGAGTTTCACATCATCCCCGTTGATCAGGACGAGGAGGACGTGGCTTACGCCTTCAACCAGTATCACCTGATCTCGGCCCCAGTAGTGGATGCCGATGGGCGTCTGGTTGGTGTGATCACCATCGATGACGCGATGGTCGTTCTGGATGAAGAGCACGAAGAAGACATCCTGCGCCTTGCCGGTGTGAGCGACGAAAGCTCTCTGTCCGACAGTGTAGCGGCCACCAGCCGCCGGCGACTGCCCTGGCTGGCGGTAAACCTGTGCACGGCAATCTGTGCTTCGTTGGTAATCTCGCAATTTGCGGCGGCAATTGACCAGCTTGTCGCGCTGGCCATCCTGATGCCGATTGTTGCATCCATGGGGGGCAATGCGGGTACTCAGTCGCTGACCGTTGCAGTGCGCGCACTGGCGACGCGCGATCTGACCAATTCAAACGTGATGCGCGTTATCAGGCGGGAACTGCTGGTGGGCGTGTTGAACGGGCTCTGTTTTGCCATTGTACTGGGGACCGTGGGGATGCTGTGGTTCGGTTCACCTTGGCTGGGTGTCGTGATTGGGTCAGCCTTGGTCGTGAACATGATCATCGCGGGCTTTGCAGGTACGGTAGTACCGGTAGTGCTGGATCGTCTGGGAATTGACCCGGCGCTGGCGTCAGGAACCTTTGTGACAACCACAACCGATGTCATGGGGTTCTTCATCTTTCTTGGGCTTGCCAGTGTGGTGCTATTGTGACCGATCTGACTGAAATCAAAGCAGCTGCACGCAAAGCGGCATTTGCGCGCCGCAAGGTCGCGTTCGACACGCGTGTTCCCGGTGCAGCCGGACGTTTGTCCGAGGTTCTGGCGGGTTATCGCGGTGTGCCCTTGTCAGGCTACATGCCGATCCGGACCGAGATCGACCCGGTATCCGCCATGGCTGAAGCTGCGGCTTATGGGCCTGTTGGTGTTCCAGTGATCCAAGCCGCTGGAAAACCGCTGAAATTTTCGCGCTGGACGCCAGAAGGACCGCTGAAAGATGGCCCATTCGGTGCCAGAGTGCCCGAGGTCGATGATTATTTCGACCCCGAGATCCTGATCGTGCCGCTGGTGGCTTTTGATGCCAACGGCGGGCGTCTGGGATATGGCGGTGGATTTTATGATCGCACGCTGGAAGGATTGCGAGGCAAGCGCGCGACACTGGCAATCGGTTTCGCTTTTGACGCGCAAGAGGCGCAGGATCTGCCACTGGAGCCGACCGATCAGCCGCTGGACATGGTTGTCACGGAAAGCCGGGTGCTGACGTTCTAGCTGCTACTGTTCGAAATGGCTGCGCAAGTAATCCCAGGCATCCACCTCGGTGCCTTCCTTCAGGATGCAGACACCAAAGACGCTTCCGTCTTCGTTCTTCCGAAGTTGGTAAACTCCATCATTCTCGACGCAAAAGGTTGCCGCGGGATTGGGCATGGATGTCTTTGTGCCTTGCGCCATAACGCCCGAAGCGACCACAAGGCCGAATGTCAATATTGCCAATAACTTCACAACATGTCCTTTTGATATAAGCGCATGGCTAAGACTTTGCCACGCCTGCAAGCAATTTCAAGTTCGGGCTCAACTTAAATTTCACGGTTCCGCCTTGTTATTGCCCAGCACAGCCCCTACGACCCGGATAATGAGGATTTTGTTTCTTGGTGATGTCATGGGGCGCGCGGGGCGCGCGGCCGTTCAGCAGCATTTGCCGCGCCTGCGCGATGAATGGCGGCTGGATTTCGTTGTAGTCAATGGCGAAAACGCGTCGAACGGCATGGGGTTGAGCGGCGATCACGCCAAGCTGCTGCTGGATGCCGGTGCAGATTGCCTGACATTGGGCGACCATGCGTTCGACCAGAAAGACATGCTGCAATATATCGAGAAAGAACAGCGCATCGTGCGCCCGGTGAACTATGCCAAGGGCGCGCCGGGGCGGGGGCACCGGCTGTTCAACGCACCCGGAGGGCGCAAGGTTCTGGTGGTGCAGGTGTTGGGGCAGGTCTTTATGAAACGGCCATTCGACGACCCGTTCTCGGCCATAGAGCCCATCCTGAAATCGCACCCCAGGGGCGGGCAGGCACAAGCCATCATTGTCGATATGCATTGTGAGGCGACGTCCGAGAAGATGGCCATGGGTCACTATTGCGACAAGCGCGCCAGCCTTGTGGTGGGCACACATACCCATGTACCGACAGCGGATTCGCAGATTCTGCCGGGCGGCACAGGCTATCTGACGGATGCGGGCATGTGCGGCGACTATGACTCGGTCATTGGTATGGACAAGCAGGAACCGATGCGCCGGTTCATAACCGGGATGCCCAAGACCCGGTTTACCCCTGCCAATGGCGAGGCCACGCTGAGCGGAGTGTTCGTCGAAACGGATGATCGCGACGGTCAGGCCAAATCTGTTCGCATGGTGCGCGTTGGTGGGCGTTTGGAACAAGCCGGGCCTGATTAACGAACGTCGGGCTTGCCCTGCCACGCGCAATGCGTGAAACTGTATGTCATCAGGCGCTTGGGCCAGGGTTCGGACAGAATACCACGAATGAATTTCCTTCCACTGACAGAGACGGGCAGCGCAATTCTGGCGCTGCTGATTGTTGCGAGCATGTTCGTCATGTTCCTGCGCGAGGTTTATCCGACCGAGGTCGTGGCCATCGGTGGTGTCTCACTGATGCTGGTCACAGGGATATTGCCCTATCAAAGCGCGCTGGCGGTCTTGTCCAATCCCGCGCCCTGGACGATTGGGGCGATGTTCATCATTATGGGGGCCTTGGTGCGGACCGGGGCCTTGGACGCCTTCACGTCGACCGCGCAAAGGCAGGCGCAGGTCAACCCGCGCATTGCCATCGGATTGCTGATGGGGTTTGTCGTTCTGGCCTCGGCTTTTGTGTCTAACACGCCCGTTGTTGTGGTCATGATCCCGGTCTTTGTTCAGATCGCCCGCACGCTGAATGTACCCGCATCAAAGCTTCTAATTCCGCTCAGCTATGCCGCCATTCTTGGCGGGACACTGACACTGATCGGAACATCCACCAACCTGCTGGTGGATGGTGTGGCCCGCGCGCAGGGGATGAAAGCCTTTTCGATATTCGAGGTCACGCCGCTGGGGATTGCACTGGTGATCTACGGCATGATCTATCTGCGCTTCATCGCCCCCAGATTACTGCCCGAGCGGGACAGCATGGCCTCGCTGCTCAGCGACCGGTCCAGAATGAAGTTTTTCACCGAAGCGGTCATTCCGCCCGACAGCAACCTGATCGGGCGTGAAGTGACCGGCGTTCAGTTGTTCAAACGTCCCGGCGTGCGTCTGATCGACGTGGTCCGGGGCGATGAATCGCTGCGGCGCAATCTGAAGGGCGTTGAATTGCAGGTCGGTGACCGCGTGGTCCTGCGGACCGAGATGACCGAACTTCTGAGCCTTCAGACCAACAAAGAGCTCAAGCGCGTGGATCAGGTTTCCGCTGTCGAGACCAAGACAGTCGAGGTTCTGATCACACCCGGATGCCGGATGGTGGGGCGGACATTGGGAATGCTACGGTTGCGGCGCCGGTATGGTGTCTATGTTCTGGCCGTTCACCGCCGCAATCAGAATATCGGTCGCCAGTTGGATGACCTGGTGGTTCGGGTAGGGGATACACTACTGCTGGAGGGCGCCCCGGCAGATATCCAGCGCCTTGCAGCGGACATGGATATGGTGGATGTCAGCCAACCTTCTGCACGCGCCTTCCGTCGCAGCCATGCGCCAATTGCAATTGGCGCGCTGGTTGGGATCGTCGTCCTTGCAGCGCTGGGTGTCGCGCCGATCCTGCTGTTGTCGATTGTGGCCGTAGCCGTGGTTCTTCTGACCCGCTGCATCGACGCGGACGAGGCGTTCTCCTTTGTCGAAGGTCGCCTGTTGGCGCTGATCTTCGCGATGCTTGCCATCGGTGCGTCACTGGACAGCTCTGGCGCGGTTTCACTGATTGTCGAGGCCGTAGCTCCGGGATTAAGCGCTCTGCCGCCCTTCCTGATCATCTGGGCGATCTACCTGCTGACCTCGGTGCTGACCGAACTGGTTTCCAACAATGCGGTTGCGGTTGTGGTCACGCCTATAGCCATCGGGCTGGCCCAGGCCGTCGGAATGGACCCACGCCCGTTGGTGGTTGCGGTTATGGTCGCGGCTTCGGCGTCCTTTGCAACACCGATCGGGTACCAAACCAACATGATGGTCTACGGCCCTGGCGGCTACAGGTTCACCGATTTCATGAAGGTGGGTGTTCCGCTAAATCTGACAGTCGGATTGTTGGCATCCCTGCTTATTCCATTGATCTGGCCTTTGTGATTTCGGCGCAGAATTGCCACTTTGTCGAAGCACATCTTGCAAAGACCCAAGGGCACACGATCTTTTGCGAAGAGGGTTTGCAAAAGGAATTGACCTATGCAGCAATTAAGTCGCGCAATATGGGCGGGTGCAGCAACTTGGGCGGCGTTAAGCGGTGTCGCCATTGCCGGTGCAGTTGAAGGGACCGCCACATACCGAGAGCGCATTGCACTGCCACCGGACGCAACCCTTTATGTCGAGCTTCAGGATATCTCGCTGGCCGATGCTCCCGCTGTCACGCTTGCCGCGCAACGGTATGCGCTGAGTGGGGTGCCCGCGCAGTTCAAATTGACCTATGACGATGCACTGATCATGGATGCTCATCGCTATAGCGTTCGGGCATCTGTGATGCAGGGGCAAAACCTGCTGTTCACCACAGATACCGTTTACACCGTTCTGACGAATGGGGCAGAAAATGCCGCTGATCTTCTGTTGGTTCAGGTCCAGGGGCAGGGGGCGGCAACGCTGGACAACACCCAATGGGCCGCCTCGGGCCTGAATGGTGCGCCTGTCGAATCCGAGAAACGCCCCGAGCTTGTTTTTGGTCAGGATGGGGTTTTTTCAGGAAGCAGCGGCTGCAACCGGTTCAGCGGTCAGGCCGAGATTTCCGGTAATCGCATTGCGTTTCCAGACAACATGGCGGCAACACTCATGGCGTGCCCGCCCCCGCTGGACGCGGTTGAGCGGCAATTCCTGCAAGCCTTGCAGAACGTCACGACATTCGCGATGCAGGGCAACGCTCTGGCTCTGCTGGATGCGCAGGGACAGCCGGTGATCAAACTGATGCGCAAGTAACAGGGAAAGTGCGTCAGGCGACGGCCCTTGAACGCCCGGCATTGCGACCGGAAAAGATGCAGCCGCCCAGGAATGTGCCTTCCAGCGCGTTGTAGCCGTGATAGCCGCCACCGCCGAATCCGGCGACTTCGCCAGCAGCGAACAGGCCCGGTACGACATTGCCGTCTGATCCAATCATCTGACTGTCCAGATTGGTCTGCAACCCACCCAGAGATTTGCGTGTCAGAATATGCAGCTTGACGGCAATCAGCGGGCCGTTGGCCGGATCCAGAAACTTATGCGGTTTGGCTGTGCGGATCAGTTTATCTCCGCGGTAATTGCGCGCGGCAAGGATTGCCATCATCTGCGCATCTTTCGAAAAGGGGTTGTCGACCTGCGAATCCCGGGCTTCGATCTGGGCACGCAGATGAGCCTCGTCTATCGGAGTGTCGCCCAGATGGTTCATGCCATTGACCAGTTCGGTCAGCGTGTTGGCAACAACAAAATCCTCACCTTTTTCCTTGAACGCCTCAACCGGGGCAGTTGCGCTGGAACCTGACAGAATGCGTTGGCGGATAACTTCTTTCCAGCTGCCCGAAGTGAAGTCGGGGTTTTGTTCCGACCCGGACAGCGCAAATTCCTTTTTGATCACCTTCTGGGTCAGAACAAACCAGCTGTATTCATACCCGGTTTTCAGAATCTCACGCAGTGTCCCCAATGTGTCGAACCCGGGCAGGCACGGCGGAGCAAGGCGGTTACCCCTGGCGTCAAACCACATTGAGCTTGGGCCGGGCAGGATACGAATACCGTGGGCGGGCCAGATCGGGTCCCAGTTGCGCACGCCTTCGGTGTAGTGCCACATCCGATCACCATTGATGACATGGCCCCCCGCTTTTTCGCTGATTGCGATCATGCGGCCATCAACGTGAAAGGGTACCCCTGCAACCATGTCTTTGGGAGGCTCACCCAAACGGTCCCGGGGCCAATTTTGACGCACCATGTCAAAATTGCCGCCAATACCGCCGGAGGTGACGATGATCGACGGGGCATAAACTTCGAACTCGCCAACCTCATCGCGGTTGGTTTTGCCACCGCGCTGGGAGGTGTCATCGGCCAGAATTTCTCCGGAAACACCTTTGGCGGTTCCGTTCTGCATGATGATATGGCTGACCTGGTGGCGGAACTTCATCTGGATCAATCCGGCGCTGACATGGTCGCGGACACGTCGGATAAAGTGTTCAAGAACGCCGGGGCCGGTGCCCCATGTGATGTGAAAGCGCGGGACCGAGTTGCCGTGCCCCGTCGCATAAGACCCGCCACGTTCGGCCCAGCCAACGACCGGAAACCAGCGCAGGCCCATTTCGTGCAGCCACTGACGCATCTCGCCAGCCGCAAACTCGATATAGGCTTCGGCCCATTTGCGGGGCCATGCGTCTTCGTCACGGTCAAACTGTGCG
The DNA here is from genome assembly GCF_056531345.1 of Ruegeria sp. N7. Lineage (NCBI taxonomy): Bacteria > Pseudomonadati > Pseudomonadota > Alphaproteobacteria > Rhodobacterales > Roseobacteraceae > Ruegeria > Ruegeria sp. N7. The sequence continues at coordinate 70,836 of NZ_JBQFLR010000002.1, forward strand.
CTGCCCATCCAGTCGCGCAACGCCAGATCGTGGCTGTCGCGTATACCCATGCGGCGCTGTTCGGGGGTGTCGACCATGAACAGTCCACCAAGGCTCCAGAACGCCTGACCGCCCAGAAAGGTTTCCGGTTCCTGATCGAGTATGATTACCTTTTTGCCTCGGTCGCCCAGTTCGGCTGCGGCGGCCAATCCGGCCAGACCAGCACCGATTACGATCGCATCAGCAGTGTTGTTTGTCATAACGGTCCTTTCAGCGCCTGCGGAACCAGACAAGAAACGGCAGAACCACGGCGTACATCGTAATGCCATAAACCGCCGAGGGCAGGGCCAGCGGGCTGAACCCGCTTTCGGTATTCGTGATCAGCGCCGCCAGTGTAATGCCCAGCGTGGAGTTTTGAATACCGGTTTCGATCGAGATCGTCTTGCACTCATTCCAGGACAGGTTTGATATCCGCGCAAGCCCCAGCCCGATGAACAGCAGGGCGATATTCAAAGAAATCAAGCCTGCGCCCATGATGCCAAGATTGTCGACGAACAATTGCCAGTTCCCGGCCAGTGCCGCGGCAACGATCAGCACGAACAAAGCGGTCGCGAGCGTTGACAATCCCGGCTCTACGCGGTTTGCAAACCCCGTTGCAAAGTAGCGAATTCCGACCCCGATTGCCACAGGCAGCGTTGTTATCAGAAACAATGCAACAGCCAGCCCGGTGATCGAAACCTCTGGGGCTTCGTCGCCCATGAAGTGCCTGATCGACCACGCGGCCAGTATTGGCACGGTCACCATCGACAAAAGGCTGATCACGGCGGTCAGGCTGACCGAAAGCGCGACATCGGCTTTGGCGAGCTTGGAGAGGATGTTGCTGGTTACGCCGCCCGGGCAAAAACTGAGCAGCATGAAACCAACCGCGATCTCGGGGGGCAATGCAAAGATTGTGACCGTCACAAAGGCTGCGACTGGCAAGAGAACAATCTGGCTTGCCGCCCCGATGGCAAAGGCGCGTCGCCGGCTCAGGACACGGCGGAAGTCTGCCACCTCCAGCCCGATGCCCAGAGACAACATGATAATGGCAAGCGACACCGGCAAGCCGACATTCAAAAGAAAATCCAAGGACAACCCCTCCCAAAGTTGCGTCAGATCAGCCTATGCGAGGGGGCAAGGCGCAGGCAACCGCGCCGTTGGGTCACTCGTATCGCTGGACGAAACGGCGCAGGATTTCGCCGGGTTGCGTAACCTCTGCCGAATGGCAATGGTCGATCAGTTTCTGCGCGTCTTCGGGCGGGAAGTAGCCATGGTTCTTGTAGATGTTGATGCGTTGTTCAAAGTCTTTGGCATCGGCTTCCGGGTGGAACTGAGTGGCATAGACGTTCTGGCCCCAGCGGATCATCTGGAACGGGCAGGGGTCTGACGCAACAAGGTGAACGCAGCCCTCGGGCAGGGTTTGAACCGCTTCTTTGTGACCAACAAAAGCATCAAAGGTGGCGTCCAATTCTGCGGTAAGCGGGTCTTGTTGTCCTTCGGGGGTCAGGTGGCACCTGGACGGCCCCACAGGCTCGCTGTACCGGGCTTTGCTGACGTCTCCATCCAGATGTACGGCCAGAATACCAAGGCCATAGCAGCACCCCATGAAGGGGTGATCCAACGCGGTAATCTGCGGCATCAAACCCAGGATTGCGGCTTCGATCCGCGCATCCGTCGCGGATTTGGTTGCGGGGTCATCACTGACGCATCCCGGTCCGCCGCCTACAATAACCCCCGCATAGTCGGCGACTTTCAGCCCTTCCGGCAGGTCTTCGCAATCCAGACGGATGCGGTGTGTGCGTTCGGGCGATAACCCGCTGCGGTTCAGGATCGAAGCATATTCTGCGTCGGAGGCATCCGTTTCCGGGCGCAGTTGCAGGATCAAAAAGCGTTTCATGAACAGCCTTTACCCGTCACAACGGCCAAAAGACAAGGATGGCGGGGACGGAAACCGCGATGATCAGAGCCTCAAGCGGCAGGCCCATGCGCCAGTAGTCGCCAAAATGATAGCCGCCGGGGCCCAGAACCAGCGTGTTGTTCTTGTGACCGATAGGCGTCAGGAACGCAGCCGAGGCCGCAACGGCCACGGTCATCAGGAACGGGTCGGGCGACACCCCGAGCGTTTGGGCCATCTGAATGCCCACCGGGGCCGCGACGATGGCGGTGGCGGTGTTGTTCAGGACATCCGACAAGGTCATCGTCACGACCATCAGTACGGTCAGGATCGCCCATGCAGGCAGGCCGTTGGTCAGCTGGATCAGCGCATTGGCAATTAGCTCGGTGCCGCCGGATGTTTCCAAAGCGCTGCCCAGAGGGATCATCGAACCCAGCAGCACGACAACGGGCCATTCGATATGGTTATAGATCTCCGTGATTGGCATGACCTTGGTTAGCACATAGGCAATGACGACAAGACCCAATGCGACTGGAAGGTAAATCAACCCGACACTGGCCGCGAAAACGGCAGCGGCAAACAGACCGATGGCCAACCAGGCCTTGTCGTTTGCCGTCACGTTCAAACCGCGCTCGGCCAGAGGCAGACAACCCAGCCATTCTGTCACGTCGGCGCTGCGATCACGGGGGCAAAGCAGCAGCAGGATGTCTCCCGGTTGAACCTCGGTCTTGCGAACCTGTTCGGTGATCTGACGACCCTGACGCGAGATGCCCATCAGGACGGTACTTTGGCGCCAGGCCAGTCCAATACCCTGCGCAGTACGGCCGGTTATGCGCGCGCTTTCGGGAACGACCACTTCGATCACTTCAAGCCCGTCGCCTTCAGCCGTCAAAAGCTCCTGCCGTCGTGTGTCCGAGAAATCCAGTTTCAGCGCAGAACGGAATTCGTCCAGCGCCTCCGGGCGTGCTTCCAGTACCAGCGCGTCGCCATCGTTCAGTGTGGCATGGGTTGACCGGCCATATCGCCGTTTCCCATTCCGGATCAGGCCGATGATAGCCACGTCGGATTTTTCGGCCGTTTCATAAAGTTCGCTGACCCGTTTACCGATATGTGCAGAGCCCGGCGGGATCGTCAGTTCGGCAATGTATTCGGCCAGCACCTCGGATGTTTCTTGTTGTACGCCGCGATTGGGGATCAATCGCCATCCGATCAGCGCGACAAATGCCAGACCGGCAATCGCTGCAATTCCACCAACAGGGGCGAAATCGAACATGTGAAACGGCTCACCCAGTGTTTCCTGCCGGATCGAGGCGATGATGATATTCGGCGGGGTGCCGATCAGGGTGACCATGCCCCCCAGAATGGTGGCAAAGCTCAGGGGCATCAGGGACAGACCCGGGGGCCGACCCGCTTTGCGCGCGGTCTGAATATCCACGGGCATCAGCAGGGCAAGCGCCGCGACATTGTTCATGAAGGCCGACAGAATCGCACTGATCCCGCCCATCAGGGCGATATGTGCGCCCAGCCCCCGTGACGCATCAACCAGAGTGCGGGTGATCAGAAAGACCGCACCCGACCTGACCAAGCCGGCAGAGACCACAAGCACCAGCGCGACGATAATGGTCGCCGGGTGGCCAAAGCCCGCAAAGGCGCCACCCACCGGCACAACACCCAGCACGACGCCGATCATAAGCGCGGCAAAAGCCACAAGGTCGTATCGAAACCGACCCCAAAGCAGCATCCCGAAGACAGTGATGAAAAGGGCAAAAAGTATGATCTGATCTGTCGTCATGCCGTCACCATACAAGGCGGTGAGGTCGTCGCAAGCCGCTCTCTTGATCCTGCCCCCCGCAAACGTCTATATGAGCGCCGAACACGCAAACATGATGACGAGGACGCACTATGGCAGGCCACTCCAAATGGGCCAACATCCAGCACCGCAAGGGGCGTCAGGACGCCGCGCGGTCCAAACTGTTTTCCAAACTGTCAAAAGAGATCACCGTGGCCGCCAAGATGGGCGACCCCGATCCCGACAAGAACCCGCGCCTGCGTCTGGCGGTGAAAGAAGCCAAGTCGAACTCGGTCCCCAAGGACGTGATCGACCGCGCGATCAAGAAATCCCAAGCGGGTGAAGGCGACGATTACGAAGAAATCCGCTATGAGGGCTATGGGCCCAATGGTGTTGCGGTAATTGTCGAAACCATGACCGACAACCGCAACCGGACCGCATCGACCGTTCGTTCCACGTTCTCGAAGAACGGTGGCAATCTGGGCGAGACCGGCTCGGTTGGGTTCATGTTTGACCGCAAGGGTGAGGTCATTTACCCGGCAGATGCTGGCGATGCCGACACGATTTTTGAGGCCGCCATTGAGGCCGGAGCCGAAGACGTCGAAAGCTCGGAAGACGGTCACATCATCTGGTGCGCGGATACCGATCTGAACGATGTCTCCTCTGCATTGGAAACCGCGCTTGGAGAATCAGAATCCACCAAGCTGGTCTGGAAACCGACCACAACGACGGAACTGGGCCTTGAGGACATGCAAAAGCTGATGAAGCTGGTCGATGCGCTGGAAGACGATGACGATGTGCAGCGTGTCACGACCAACTTCGAAGCCACCGATGAGGTCATGGCGCAGCTTTAAGCTGACCCATACCAGCTCATTGAAACCCGGTCGCAACGGCCGGGTTTTTTGGTTTTTGATGGTTTTATTGAATTATTGGCTGAAACAGTCGATGCGCTTAGGCTGAAAGTGGCGGAAATCCAGGAAACACGAAGACACAGTACTAATGACATCCGAAACTTCCGATCGAACCAAGCGCAACGTGCCCGTCCTGGCCGGGCAAAGTATCCTGTCTCAGGTCGCGTGGACGCTCGGCAGCCCGTCGGTTGTTTTACCGTTTCTAGCCGTTTCCTTCGAGTTGCCGATGTTTGTGGCGGGGGCGCTGGTGTCGGTGCGGATGGTCGGTTGCTTGATTGCGGATTTCTTTCTGGCGCAACCCGTTGCGGCAAGAAGCAAGAAGAAACGTGCGATTGCGTTGACCGAAGCGGTCATTGGCGCCTGTCTGGTTCTGGCAATCGCTGCGGCCGCAACCGGGGCTGTCCCATTGATCGCGGCGGTTTTCCTGTCTGTATTTCTGGTGATCGGGCTTGTCAGCGAAGTGCAGACCCTGATGCTTACGGATCTGCTCGGGGACCACGTTCAGGCGCGTTCGCGCATGGTCATGCAATACCTGCAACTTGGTGCCGGGGGGCTATGTGCCATTGGCCTTGCGTTGCTGGTGCATCAGTTCACCAAGGATAATCCACCCTTTTCGCGCCATTCAGTCATGATTGGCGTTTCGGTTTTATTCTTCCTGCTGTCGGGTCTGTTCATGCTGGCGATGACGGAAACCGTGCGTGAGGGTGCACCGACGACGCCGCAGAAGTCCGAAAGGGGCATTTCGATTAAGGCGAATATCAAGGGTATTCTGGACATGTTCGAATACCAATGGTTCCGGCGGTATATGATCATGCGTCTGCCCTTGGTTGCTGTGTCGCTGTCTGTTCCGTTCTTCGCTCTCATCGCAGCCGAAGCGCATCACAGCTCGACACAGGGATTGACCGCGATGATCGTTTCTTCCGCTTCGGGGTATCTTGTTTCGGGCCCTCTGTGGCAAACCATCAACATGAAATCCCATCGTGCTGTCATGGTGGTCGGGACATTGATGGTCGCCGCAACAGGCTGTGTCCTTTTGGTGTTCCACTATTTGGGCATCGACCATCAGGTTCACTTGCATGCAATTGCGCTGTTCATTGTCACCGTTGCGGTGACCGGGATCAGCAGTGCGCGTAAACTCTATTTTCTGGATGTGGCACCCAAAGAGCAGCGGGTGCGGGGATCGGCGGCGGTCAAGGCGTTCGCGCGTTTAACCGCGGTGTTGTTGTCTGCGGGCCTTGCCGCTGTCGCCCATATGCACGAGGTCGCAATGGCCGTCGCATTCATCGTCGTCGCCAGTCTGGCGTCCTGTGTAAACTGCTACCGCATGATGCAACCGGAACAGAAATAGCCAGTACAGCCCACGAATTGAGTTTTCGGCCACCGTTGCGACGGCCTCAGAAGAAGGATGAAATCTCTTCCAGGGGTTTCTTGAGTTTTGCCACAGCAGGCACGGTCGCGTCTTCTGACGGATGCCCCACCGCGATGATCATGGTTGGTTTTTCGGACGCGGGCCGGTCCAGCGCGTCGTTCAGAAACCGCATCGGATTCGGGGTGTGGGTCAGAGTGCTAAGGCCCGCGTGATGCAGCGCGGCAATCAGAAAGCCGGTGGCAATGTTTACACTCTCCGGGACGTAGTAGTTCTTGTACCGCGTTCCATCCTCGAATTGCCCCCAGCGCTGGGCAAATACCACGATCAGCCAAGGGGCGATTGTCAGATGTTCTTTTACAGCGTTGGTTCCGATAGGCTCCAGTGCCTTGATCCATTCATCCCCGGCGCCACCTGCGTAGAACTGGCGTTCTTCTTCTTCGGCTTCTTCCCGGATGCGGTGTTTCAGGGCAGGATCCGAGATGGCAGCAAAATGCCAGGGTTGGTGATTGGCGCCCGACGGGGCGGTGCCCGCGGTGCGCAGGCTGGATTCGATTACCTCACGGCCAACGGGGCGGGGGCTGAAGTCCCGGACAGTGTGACGCTGACGCATCTTTTCGTAAAATGCCTGCGCCGCGCCCAGCATGTCTGCATCGCTGATGTCGCATCGGTCCGGCAGGGGAATCGGGTCATAGCCAAGAGCGTCACGTGAGAACATTGGTTCCTCCGAAAATGTCGTGTTTGTTTAGCTGCTTTGAGGCAGAAGCAAAATTCGTTCTGAGGCACGTTTGACAGCCTGGGTCAGAGGTTTGAGCGCGGGCGCAAGAACACGCCCAACCTGCCAGCTCAGCGCGACATCCAACGGCGCATCGGGCACGATGGGGCGCAACAGCCCATGTTTCAAAGCCTCCTGCACCAGAGCTGCGGGGTTCATGCCCCACCCAAGCCCGGCAATCGCCGCGTCCACAAATCCGTGTGAAGAAGGCAGGAAATGAGACGGGGGTGAAAGGCGTTTGCCAGTGTGCTGAACAATCCATGCCCTTTGTAGCCCGTCCTTTTGGTTGAAAACCAGGCAGGGTGCCTTGCCAAGTTCTGCCTCGGTCACTTTGTCCCGAAACCAGGTGTTGATGAATTCCGGGCTGGCTGTTGGCAGATAGCGCAACACGCCCAATGGGATCGCGTCGCACCCGGTCACTGTCTGGCCACCAACGGTGACGGCGGCGCTTACCTCGCCCCGTCGCAGCCAGTCTGCGGAGTGATCCTGATCGTCGATCACCAGATCGAACAGCATGTCAGGCACCTGCGCCATCGCATCAACAAACCAGGTGGCCAGACTGTCTGCAGGTACGGCGATACGGACGCGGGCGGACCTTGGTTCCTGCTCCAGCGTTAGTTCTCGAACCAGCTGTGCCTCAAGCAGTCCGACATCTTCCGCGTAACGGGCAATGCGCAGCCCGGCGGGCGTCCCGGTACAAGGGCTGCCCCGATGTATCAGGGTGGCTCCAATCCGATCCTCAAGCGCCCTGATCCGCTGGGATATCGCCGAGGGCGTCACCGCCAGCTCTGCCGCAGCCGCATCAAAGCTGCCATGACGCAGAATGGCAGACAAAGCGGACAGGTGAAGAGGATCTAGCAACATTAGTCAGGCTTAACTCGGGGTAACATCTTTAATTTGATAGATCGCACCAACGGCCTTAGTCAACGTCTTGCAATAGCAGGAGGTCCCATGCCCACGTCCATGATCGCCGGTTTCGCGCTGGGTTTCAGTCTGATCCTCGCCATCGGGGCACAGAACGCCTTTATTTTGCGACAGGGGTTGCGGCGTGAACATGTGTTTCTTCTGTGCCTGACCTGCTCAATGTCTGACGCGGTTTTGATTGTTGCAGGCGTCACAGGGTTCGGGACTCTGGCCCATTCAGCCCCCTGGTTTGAACCTGTACTGCGATTTGGCGGGGCCGCTTTTCTGACGTGGTATGGGCTGCGCAGCTTCGGGTCTGCCCTGCGGGGTGGCGCGGTAATGGAAACGGGCAACGGCCAGCGAACCAGCCTTAGAACCGCGATGCTTACCGTTCTCGCCTTCACCTGGCTGAACCCGCATGTCTATCTGGATACAGTGGTTCTGATCGGTTCCATCTCGGCACAGTATGATGACCGGGTCGGATTTGCCATTGGGGCGGTCATTTCCAGCTTTGTCTTCTTCTTTTCACTTGGATACGGCGCAGGTGTTCTGTCTCCGGTGTTTGCGCGCCCGCGCGCCTGGCAGGTGCTGGATGCAGTGATCGGTGTCGTAATGCTGGGTATCGCACTGAAACTTGTTGTCATGTGAAGGGTTGTTCCCGGCAGGGTTTCGGTGTTCAACCTAAGCCATGACATCGCTTGCCGTTTCGTCGCGCCCGCTTGCCGCTATGTTCTGGATGTTTGCCGCCGGGCTGTCCTTTGTTGTGATGACCGCATTGGTCAAATCTCTGGGCACGACGATGAATCCGGTCCAGGCCGCATTCCTGCGTTATGCGCTGGGATTGGTGTTTCTGTTACCGGCCTTGCGGTCGATCATGGCGACCCGGCTGACACCCCGCCTGCTGACGCTGTTCGGTTTGCGCGGTGTAGTACACGCGATTGCTGTCATGCTTTGGTTCTTCGCCATGACACAAATTCCCTTGGCCGAAGTCACTGCGATGAACTACATGACGCCGGTTTATGTCACCTTGGGTGCAGCCCTGTTTCTGGGTGAGAAGTTGGCTTTTCGCAGGGTCGCCGCGATTCTGGTCGCTTTGGTGGGCGTGCTGGTCATCCTGCGCCCCGGGTTTCGCGAAGTCTCACAAGGTCACCTTGCCATGCTCGGAACGGCCCTGATGCTAAGCGGGTCCTATTTGCTGGCCAAGCTTCTTGTCCGCGACGTTCCACCTTCGGTTGTTGTGGCGCATCTGTCCATCTGGGTAACCATAGCCTTGATCCCCTTTGCGGTTGCCGTCTGGACCCGGCCCAGTATGCAAGAACTCGGGGTTCTGTTTCTGGTGGCCAGCTTTGCGACCGCAGGTCATTACTTCATGACATTGGCGTTGCAGGCCGCGCCTGTGGCCGTCACACAACCCGTCACTTTCCTGCAGTTGATCTGGGCCACGCTTGTGGGTGCAGCAATCTTCCACGAAAGCGTCGACCTTTGGGTTGTGGCTGGCGGAACCCTGATACTGGGCGCTGTAAGCTTCATCTCATGGCGCGAGTTCATGTTGAACCGGCGGGACTTGACGCCTCCCAGTATTGCGCCGAAGCTGTAACAAGACATCTCAGTGTTTACATTGATTGACGAGTCAATAAAAACATCCTAGCTTGGTCGCATGACACCTGTATGGGGAAAGCGATGCCAAAAGTTGGAATGGAGCCGATCCGCAAGGACGCGATTGTTCGAGCGACGATTGCTGAACTGGGTGTCAAGAAATCCCTGGATGTAACCGTAAGCCAGATTGCCAAACGCGCGGGCATGTCCAGCGCATTGGCACACCATTATTTTGGCGGAAAGGATCAGATATTTCTGGCCGCAATGCGTCAGATCCTCGCCGACTTCAGCGACGAAGCCAGGGCCCAGTTGAAAGCGGCCAAACCGGGCAATCGGGCAGAGGCGATTATCCACGCCTGTTTTGCCCCTTCGTGTTTCACACCTGACGTGACTGCCGCCTGGATGACGTTTTATGTGTTGGCGCAGACCAACAGTGACGCGCTGCGATTGTGGCAGATCTATCAGGCGCGCATCAGATCGAATCTGGTTCATGCCCTGCGTCCAAGGATGCTGGATCCGGTTGAGGCTGCCGAGAATATGATTGCCCTGATTGACGGGCTCTATATTCGCGCAGCACTCAGCGCCCCGGAAGAACCGCAACTGGCCGTGAACCACGCTATGCGCGTGCTCGATACTCTGCTCGAGGCTGAAAAATGACAAAACCAAACATTCTGATCCTGATGGTGGATCAGCTGAACGGAACCCTCTTTCCCGACGGTCCCGCTGACTGGCTTCATGCTCCGAACCTGAAGAAACTGGCCGAACGGTCGACCCGCTTTGCCAACGCTTATACTGCGTCGCCGCTTTGCGCGCCGGGGCGGGCCAGCTTCATGTCCGGTCAATTACCCTCACGCACCGGCGTCTACGACAACGCGGCTGAGTTCCGCAGCGATATCCCAACTTACGCACACCATTTGCGCAGGGCCGGCTATTACACCTGTCTGTCAGGCAAAATGCACTTTGTCGGCCCGGACCAGATGCACGGGTTTGAGGATCGCCTGACAACTGATATCTACCCGGCCGATTTTGGCTGGACACCGGATTACCGCAAACCGGGCGAGCGGATCGACTGGTGGTATCACAACATGGGATCGGTGACCGGCGCGGGTGTTGCCGAGATTTCCAACCAGATGGAGTATGATGACGAGGTCGCCTATAACGCCAAGGCCAAACTGTATGACCTTGCGCGCGGCAAGGATGACCGCCCATGGTGCGTGACGGTCAGCTTCACCCATCCGCATGATCCCTATGTCGCCCGTCGCAAATACTGGGACCTTTACGAGGATTGCGCGCATCTGCTGCCCGAAATCGCTGATATCGGCTATGACAACCAGGATCCTCACGCCAAGCGGATCTTCGATGCCAACGACTGGCGTAGCTTCGACATCACCCAAGAAGATATCCGAAAGTCGCGCCGCGCCTATTTCGCCAATATTTCCTATCTGGACGACAAGATCGGTGAAATCCTCGAAGTGCTGGAAACGACACGGCAAGAGGCGATCATCCTGTTCGTCTCGGATCACGGTGACATGCTGGGTGAACGGGGCTTGTGGTTCAAGATGAACTTCTACGAAGGCTCGGCGCGCGTTCCTTTGATGATTTCATCCCCGGATTTGCTTGCGGGGCGGATCGATACACCGGTTTCTACCATTGATGTCACACCCACACTCGGGGCTCTGGCAGGTGTTGACATGGCCGAGATCGCCCCATGGACGGACGGTGAAAACCTGGTGCCGCTGGCGCAAGGCGGGGAACGAACCGCACCTGTGGCCATGGAATACGCGGCCGAGGCATCGTATGCGCCGCTGGTGTCGCTGCGCTATGGCAAGTGGAAATACAATCGATGCGCGCTGGACCCGGATCAATTGTTTGATCTCGAGGCAGACCCGCATGAACTGACCAATCTGGCAGACAGCCCCGAACATGCGGGCACGCTGCAAACCCTGCGCGCAAAGTCCGAGACCCGCTGGGATTTGGAGCGCTTCGACGCGGATGTCCGTGCCAGTCAGGCGCGACGCTGGGTCGTGTATGAGGCACTGCGGCAAGGCGGATATTACCCATGGGATTATCAGCCGCTGCAAAAAGCGTCCGAACGCTACATGCGCAATCATATGGATCTGAACATCGTCGAGGAAAATGCCCGGTTCCCACGCGGCGAGTAACCTCTTCATCTTTTTAAAAATACTCCCGCCGGAGGCGTCACACCCGGCGGGCGAGGAGTTGTGAATATGGAAGCAGATTTTGTCATCGTTGGCGCAGGGTCCGCAGGCTGCGCAATGGCATATCGTCTGAGCGAAGGTGGGGCCTCGGTCCTGGTGATCGAGCACGGTGGCACCGACATGGGGCCGTTTATCCAGATGCCTGCCGCGCTCAGCTATCCGATGAACATGTCGCGCTATGACTGGGGATATCAGTCCGAGCCCGAACCGCATCTTAACAACCGCCGTCTGGCCTGCCCGCGCGGCAAGGTGATCGGCGGGTCGTCGTCGATCAACGGCATGGTCTATGTGCGCGGTCACGCACGCGATTTCGACACCTGGGCCGAGATGGGGGCTGACGGTTGGTCTTATGCGGATGTGCTGCCCTATTACAAACGCATGGAGACATGGCATGACGGCGGCCATGGGGGCGATCCGGCCTGGCGCGGCACTGACGGCCCATTGCACGTGTCGCGCGGTCCCCGCGCAAACCCACTGTTTCAGGCCTTTGTCGATGCAGGCCAACAGGCGGGATACGAGGTCACCGGCGACTATAACGGAGAAAAGCAGGAAGGCTTTGGCCCGATGGAGCAGACCGTCTGGAAAGGGCGGCGCTGGTCGGCGGCAAATGCCTATCTGAAGCCCGCGCTCAAACGCGACAATTGTGATATCGTGCGGGGTCTTGCGTCTCGGGTTGTTATGGAAAACGGTCGCGCCACTGGTGTGGAATTGATCCGTGGCGGCAAGAAAGAGATCATCAAGGCCCGGCGCGAGGTCGTTCTGGCTGCGTCCTCGATCAACTCGCCCAAACTGCTTATGCTGTCTGGTATCGGCCCGGGCGCACATCTGGCGGAACATGGGATCAACGTCGTTGCGGATCGTCCGGGGGTGGGTGCGAACCTTCAGGATCATCTGGAGCTGTATATTCAACAAGCTTCGCTACAGCCGATTACGCTCTACAAGCACTGGAACCTGTTCAGCAAGGGTCTGATCGGGGCGCAATGGCTGTTTACCAAGACAGGTTTGGGCGCATCGAACCAGTTTGAAAGCGCGGCATTCATCCGGTCTAAGCCGGGTGTGGAGTATCCCGACATTCAGTACCACTTCCTGCCGATCGCAGTTCGCTATGACGGACAGGCGGCGGCAGAGGGGCACGGGTTCCAGGCGCATGTCGGCCCGATGCGGTCCCCGTCACGCGGGGCGGTCACATTGCGATCTGCGCAAGCCGCAGACGCGCCGGTGATCAAGTTCAACTACATGAGCCATGAAGAGGATTGGGAAGACTTCCGCACCTGTATCCGGCTGACCCGCGAAATCTTTGGACAAAACGCTTTCAAACCCTATGCGGGCAAGGAAATTCAGCCGGGTGCCGCTGTGCAAACCGATGAAGAGCTGAACGCCTTTATCGCGGAACATGCTGAAAGCGCCTATCACCCCTGTGGCACCTGCCGGATGGGGCGTGCGGATGACAAAGGTGCGGTGGTCGATCCCGAGGGTCGCGTCATCGGCGTGGACGGGCTGCGCGTCGCGGACAGTTCGATTTTCCCGCAGATCACCAACGGCAATCTCAACGCGCCCTCGATCATGGTGGGCGAGAAAGTATCGGATTCTCTGCTGGGCAAAGACCCGTTACCCAAGGCCAATGATCGCCCGTGGATCCACCCCGGCTGGGCAACCGCGCAGCGATAATGATACTTAACTGCTCCCGGTTGAATACGCTGTTCAGCGCTTGCCGGGGGCATGTTAGGAAAAGGTTCAGCGTTCTTGTCCAGATAAGGTTGAGCCACGTTTCAGCACAACTTGCCCTCTGCACGGCAGGATGCGCGTGGCGCTTTATTGAAATTCGCGGGATTGTTGCGGGTAGTTGATCCCGGTCAAAGCGAAAGCCCGGTCACGCTTCTATCACTGGTTTGCAACGACATATGAAGGAGCGAACAGAGATGTCTCACACCCCGCATGAACTGGCCGAAGAGTTTCCGGACAAAGTTGAACTGATGAGCCAGCTCAAGCAGTCGGATGCGCATTTCGCCCGGCTGGCCGATGAATATCATGAGGTCAACCGCGAAGTGCACCGCGCCGAGACCAATGTCGAACCCATGGAGGAACTGGCCGAGGTTGACCTGCGCAAAAAACGCGCGGCGCTGAAGGATGAGATCTGGGCGATCCTGTCCAAGACTTAAATTCATTGGCGGGGGCTATGCCCCCGTCGTGCCCAGAGACGTGACGCTGATAGGGCTTAGTCGCCAGACTAAGATCAGGTCACTTCATAGGGCAGGGTGCCGCGAATATGGGTGTCGATGCTCAGACGGCGTTCCAGCGGCGGAACCGAACGCTGGTGACAGGTTTGCCGCTCGCAGATGCGGCAGGAAATTCCAATGGGCTCGTAAGCGCTGGCATTGTTGATGTCGAGGTTATCAGCATAAACAAGCGCCGGGGCATGGCGGACCTCGCACCCCAACGCAATGGCGTACCGTCTGACGGGCGCACCGAAAGAGCCGCCCGATTTTGAAACATCCCGTGCCAGCGAGATATAGCGAACGCCATCTGGTGTTTCCGCCAGCTGCCGCAGGAAATGCCCGGGCGTTTCAAAGGCCCGATGCACGTTCCAAAGCGGGCAAGCCCCACCAAAGCGTGCAAATTGAAGGCGTGTGGCCGAGTGTCGCTTGGTGATCGTCCCCGCCTGATCAACCCGGACGAAGAAGAACGGGATGCCCTTGGCGCCGGGACGCTGTAGTGTCGACAGCCGATGTGCAACCTGCTCGACCGACGCCCCGAACCGGTTGCTGAGCAGCTCCAGATCGTGACGCTCTTCCTGAGCAGCAGTCAAAAACGCGGTATAAGGCATCAGAGAGGCACCAGCGAAATAGTTGGCAAGACCGATCTTGGCGATGGCGCGGGCTTCGTCACTTTGGAACTTGGCGAAATCCAGCGTCGCCTCCAGCAACTGGTCCTGACTGATCAGCGCGACCTGTAACAGAAGCTGGAACACCTGCGTCTGCGGCGCTGCACGGGAGGACAGGCGCAAAATTTTGCTGTCGACATCATAAGCGCGCAAGGGGCCCATATCTGAAAAAACCACCTGAATTCCGCGTTCTGAAAGGCTGCTCAGGGCGGCTTGCCGGATACCGCCGGGGCCGTCGGCGCGGTTGGCAAACAGTTCCGCTGCCCTGTCCACGGCGTCGATGTAGTTGTCGCAATAATGGAAGAAATCGCGCACTTCTTCCCAAGGGCTGGCCTGAATACGCGCATCTTCACGCCCCAAAGCCTCGTCCAGCGAGGCAAGGCGTTCATGTGTCTGCCGGTAGGTTTTGTGCAATTCGATAAACGCGCGCGCCAGGGCCGGGGCGTTGGAAGCTGTCAGGCGCAGATCGGCCAGAGGGGGCTGTATGTCGGCAAAAACAGGATCGGCCAGCGCCTCGCGCATGTCTGAAACAAGACGTTCGCTGTCGCCGGTGCTGAGTTCGGTAACATCCATTCCGAATTCCTGCGCCAGAGCCAGCACAACCGTGGTCGAGATCGGCCGGTTGTTGTTCTCCATCTGATTCAGATAAGGCAGTGAAACGCCCAGTTTGGCGGCAAATTCGCGCTGCGTCAGGGTCAGGCGAGTCCGCATTTCGCGCAGTTTCGCGCCCGCATAGAGCTTTTGGGTGGCCATAGGGTGCCTTTGCAAGTTTTCCAATTTCCGAGGTTAACTTTGCAAAGTCATTGGGGCAAGCGGTTACAGCCCCAATTGCCGTTCTCTTCGTACGACAGTTGAAATTGCGACGATCGCCAGAACGGCTGTTGCCAGCATCAGCCAAAGCAGCGGCATCGCGCCGGTTTCACGTGTCAGCAAGGCACCTGCCAAGGCGCTCAGCCCGGCGCCGCCACCTAACATAATGGCGCCACTCAGGCCCGAGGCGGTTGCAGCCAGTCGAGGGCGCACTGATAGCGCGCCCGAGGTTGCGTTGGGGATGACCATGCCATTGCCGACGCCCACAAATGTCATGAACCCAAAGAAACTGAGTGCGGTTCCACGGTCGGCCAGAAACAGCAATGCCGACACAGCGACGCCAAACGCATTGAGCAGGCTTCCCCATAGCACCATGCGGTTCACACCGAACCGCACTGAAAAACGCCCGCTCATGAAATTGCCAACAAAATACCCAACCGCAGGTGCGCCAAAATAAATGCCAACCTGTGCCGCGCTCAACCCGAACAATTCGGTGCCGATGAAAGGTGCGCCGCCGAGATAGGCGAAAAACGAACCCGATGAGAAGGCACAAGCCAGTGAATATCCCCAGAACCGTGGCGAGGTCAGAAGTTCGGGGTATTCCTTGAATTGCTGGACAAGCGTTTTGCCACTTTTTGCCGATGTTTCCCCAAAGTCCGAATAGGTCAGTGCCATAGTCAGCAGACCTACGGCAAAGGGCAGCCAGAAATTCGCTTTCCAACCAAAGCTCACTTCCAGTAAGCCGCCGATGGCAGGGCCAATCATCGGAACCACGGCCATGCCCATCGTTACATAACCGATCATTGAGGCAGCTTGGTCCTGATCGTACATATCCCGCACCGCTGCGCGGCTGAGAACCATACCGACGACCACTACCGCCTGACACATCCTGAACGCCAGAAAAACCGTGGCATTGGGGGCGAAGATGCACCCAAGGGTCGCCATCAGGAACAGGCCAAGGCCCCACAGTAAAACTGGTCTGCGTCCTGCCTGATCCGCAATTGGACCTATAAGAATTTGCAGAATGGCATTGATCAGCAGATAAAGCGCAATCGACAGCTGCATGACCTTGTAATCGGTTTCGAAATACTCGGCCATGTTTGGCAGGCTGGGCAGAAACAGGTTCATGCTCAGGGCGGACAGGCCCGAGAGTAAAACAAGCGTCGCCAATGTGGGTGGTGTGCGGTGGACCGCGTCAGAGCTGAACTGCATGGTTCACATGTATAGCCGTGGATTTACGGAATGCCAGCCATTCGCAAAATTGCCTGCGAGAATTCGCAGTTTTGCAATTATCCAAATTACTGTTGCTGAAATTTTGCAAATTTGCCGAAAATAGCTTTGGATGAGCGGCCCAAACAGGTAGGGTCCCGTCAAATTTATAAGGGGATAGTCGTCATGAAAGACATTCTTTCCGAATTGGAAGACCGCCGCGACAACGCACGTCTGGGCGGTGGGCAGAAACGGATCGATGCCCAGCACGCGCGCGGCAAACTGACCGCACGAGAACGGATCGAACTGCTGCTGGACGAGGGCAGCTTTGAAGAGTTTGACATGTTCGTCAGTCACCGCTGCACCGATTTCGGAATGGAAAAACAAAAGCCTGCGGGTGACGGTGTCGTCACCGGCTGGGGTACGATCAACGGGCGCATGGTTTATGTGTTCAGCCAGGATTTCACCGTCTTTGGCGGATCGTTGTCGGAAACCCATGCTCAGAAGATTTGCAAGATTATGGACATGGCGGTCCAGAACGGTGCGCCGGTGATTGGCATCAACGATTCGGGCGGCGCGCGCATTCAGGAAGGTGTGGCTTCGCTGGCGGGGTATGCCGAAGTGTTCCAGCGCAACATCATGGCCTCGGGCGTGGTGCCGCAGATCAGCGTTATCATGGGCCCCTGTGCGGGTGGCGCGGTGTACAGCCCGGCGATGACCGACTTTATCTTCATGGTCAAAGACACCTCTTACATGTTCGTGACCGGCCCTGATGTGGTGAAGACCGTGACCAACGAAGTGGTGACTGCCGAGGAACTGGGCGGGGCTTCGACCCATACCAAGAAATCCTCGGTCGCTGATGGCGCGTTCGAAAACGACGTCGAAGCGTTGGCCGAGGTGCGGCGCCTGGTGGACTTCTTGCCCCTCAACAACCGCGAAAAGCCGCCCGTGCGCCCGTTCTTTGACGAACCCGGCCGGATCGAGGCTTCGCTGGACACTCTTGTGCCAGAGAATCCGAACACGCCCTACGACATGAAGGAACTCATCGCCAAAGTGGCGGACGAGGGCGATTTCTATGAAATTCAGGAAGATTTTGCCAAGAACATCATCACCGGGTTCATCCGGCTGGAAGGTCAGACCGTAGGCGTCGTCGCAAACCAGCCGATGGTGCTGGCCGGGTGTCTGGATATCGACTCGTCGCGCAAGGCTGCGCGCTTTGTGCGCTTCTGTGACTGCTTCGAAATCCCGATCCTGACATTGGTCGACGTTCCTGGCTTCCTGCCGGGAACAAGCCAGGAATATGGTGGTGTCATCAAGCATGGGGCCAAGTTGCTCTTTGCCTATGGTGAGGCAACCGTGCCGAAGGTGACGGTGATTACCCGAAAGGCTTATGGCGGTGCTTACGACGTTATGGCCTCCAAGCATTTGCGCGGTGATTTCAACTATGCCTGGCCCACCGCCGAAATTGCGGTCATGGGGGCCAAAGGGGCGACCGAGATCATTCATCGCGCCGATCTGGGGGATGCCGACAAGATCGCTTCGCATACCAAGGATTACGAAGACCGATTTGCAAATCCCTTCGTGGCAGCCGAGCGCGGCTTCATCGATGAGGTGATCATGCCGCATTCGACCCGCCGTCGTGTATCCCGGGCATTTGCCAGCTTGCGCGGCAAACAGCTGAAGAACCCGTGGAAAAAGCACGACAATATCCCGCTGTGATCCATCTAGGAGCGGGATGGCCCGCCCCGCTCAATCTTTGACCGTCACAGCGGTTCCGAGGCTGAAACCCCCTCAAATTGAGGCGGAATTGACAAAAACCGGCAAATAGTTGAATGATCCGACCCGTCAGACATAGAACCGCGCAGACTAATCGTACTGCGCGCGCGACCCCGGAAGGAGGAGCTCGCCGCTGGTGGGTCCGGGGTCGCGCCATTTGTCTGGGTGCACTCACCTTCAGCCATCCTGCTTTTGCGGATTCCGATTCGTTGCTGCCGGTGCCGTCGGGCCAGCCAGTGCAACTGAGCGATGTCCTGCTGGACAACAACCCTGGCGAGCTTTGGCTGCGCTTTCGCTTTATCGCGCCCAGAATAGGCGCGTCAGTAGGGCGGATTGGGTATGATGTGGCGTCGAAGGATATGGAGCACCTGTGCCAGATTCTGGCCATTCCATATGTCGCTCAGCATGAATTGCATCCGGCGCGGGTCGTTATCTCTTTGTCCGATCGCCCGGTAGAGTTTGGTGATGCCGCCCCTGATGCGACCCAGTTTTTTGAGGCCTACCGGCTGGAGCAGTCCCGGTGTATCTGGGAGGGGCTTTGACCATGACCGCAAGACGCCATGAGTACAAAGCATCTCAGACCAACTGTGCGGCTTTGGAGGTGCGCATCATGACCCCATCCTTTTTCGGGCTCGAATTGCTTTTGTCTGCAAGTATGACACAGGGGGGCCTTTCATGCTGAAGCATCGTGGTTTTCCCGGTCGCCTTTCAGGCACCGACTTTCAGTTCACCATCCGTCGCGCCAACCCAAAGGGCGTTACACCGTTAACGCAGCGCGAGCGGTTTCGGGATCGTAAACCTGCGGACAGGCGCGCTGATATTGCGTTCATGGAGGCCCTTTGGGCCCATTTCGGTGACCAGCCGTTCGAACGGGGCAATCTGGATGCGGGGCGCTTGAGCTGGCTATTCGGGCGCGAAGTCATTCCGGCAGAAGACCCCTTTGATCCGGCCAGCTATGATGCTTTGCTTGTCATCGATGTAAACGCTGCGCGCGTATCCTTCCCGGACATCATCGACGGGATGGACTGATTGTGACATTCGCAGCCGCACATAAACCAATCATGGCCGGTTTCGGGAAAATCCTGCCCGAAACCGGGCAGGATTTATGTGTGGTCTCAGAAGTTCAACTGGGCCGCAAGCTGAACGCGGCTGCCATCAAAGGTTCTGCCGGTGGGCGCGTCGTTCCGCTCGCCATAGATGTATTCGGCGCTGAGCGTCAGACTATCTGTCGCCTTGTAGAACGCGTTGACATGGATGGTTTCCAGCTCGGTGAAGGACAGCGTACCGGTCGAGGTCGGCAGATCATAATCTTCGCGCCCGTAGGCAATGCCGACATTCCACTTTGCACCGATGTCCTGCCTGAATTCCACGGTGTAGCCATCCACATCGTTGGCCTGCCCACCGACAATGGCATCGCCGAGACCGATCAGGTATGGGCCAAGCGCCTCACCTGTGATGTAGTTGACCTGGAACAACCCGCCTTCCCAAGGGCGAATGCCGCCGGACAACGTAAAGCCCGTCTGATCCACTTCGACATTGCCGGAATTGGCTTTGCCGTACAAAACGGCACCACGGGCAATGTATGTACCGTCGTTATATTCCGCCGAGGCCGTCAGGACGGGATCATCAGAGTTCGACCCGCTGACGTTCTCTTCGATCGCGACCGCAAACTGTGCATTGCTGCCAAGCTGCCCAGTATACCTCAGCTGCGGGACACGGGCGAAGGCGATACCCACCGGGCCGTTGAATTCGACAGTGGTCGGGTAGGTGTCCAATGGTTGGAAGTTGGTCCAGTACTGACCGATCAGGAACTGGTCTCCGATGGTGATGTTGGCATGGCGTATACGCAATTCAGCCGTGCCGCCGGAACCGAACAGGTCAAGTTCAAGCTGTCCGCCAATGTCACCGATCCCGCTTGGGGTGGTGGTGCGCAGTCCGATCCGCGATTGGCGAACGGTTGCCCCGAAGGTGCCATCGGTTGCGGCCGAGGGTTCGCCGATGACATTCACGAACGCCGTATCCCCCTGATCGTAGTCGAAGTCATAGAAGAAATCGGCCTTCACGTATCCGTAAACGTCCAGAACGGTGTTGCCGATGCGGAAATCTCCGTTGGCGGGGCTGCTTTTGGCGGCTTCCAGCGCCTCGACCCGGGCGCGCAAAGCGTCGAGTTCGGCCTGGGTCTGGGCGTCCTGAGCGAAAGCAAACGTGCCGGTCACACTGAGCGCAGAGGCAGCGAGCAGGAGTGCCTTTTTTCTAGTCATAGTCATGTGGGTGTTCCTTTGAGTGCGAGTGTGCCCAAGGACCGTTTCACGCAGCAGAAATCTTTGGAAATCACGAGAAAGAGAATTGAACCGACTGATTTCTCAAGAAAATGTGCCTTTTTTGGCTTCTTGAATCACGGCGTCTTGAACCTGTCATCTAACGCGCTGCTGCGCCGTAATTCCTTCGCCGGTGGAGTGGCGGCGATTCGTGATGCTGCAACTGCAGAAAACATCGGAAGCGGTCCGTTTTGTAACAAAACTGTGACGGTGAACGGGTCTTTCGCGCTGGTATTTCACTTGAATGCTGTCGGCACGAAGTTGCGCGCCATATTGCGGCTTGGGCAGAAACCAGCCGAGTTGTCCCAGGGAAACAATACTGTGTTTGCTCAACAGATTGTGCCGTGCAAACTGAATGGGCCGTGCGGCTCTACTTTGCCTGCGCCGCACATGCACCTACTATTCCGTACCCCTTCCTTGCGCGGGCAGGCTTGTGTTCCCCACATAGACCTGTCCGCGTTTTTCTTTTTGGCTTCCACGGCCAAAGAGAAGCGAAAACCTGCACAAAACCTGCCTGCAATTGCATTGATATTGAATAACAGGCCCGATTTCGCGCATCTGATCCCAAACGAACCAAGAAAACTAAAAGGGCAGACACAATGCGATTCTCGAAACTCATCCTTGTTGCGGCGACCTGTGCGGGTCTGGCCGCGTGCGGTGACACTACGGGCGAACAGGCACTCCTCGGCGGTGGTGCCGGGGCTGTGGGGGCTGCGGTCCTCAATGCCGACCCGCTGTTTGGTGCGGCCGTTGGCGCAGCGGGCAACGTGCTGTACTGCAAGACGCAGAACACCTGTAACTAACGCAAATCTTTCGGGGCGTCTGGCGCCTCAGCCATCATTGCGCATCACGCCGTCGTGGGGATCGTTCCCTGCGGCGGCGTTTTGCGTTTCCGGAACACCAAGCCAAAGGACGTTTCATGTTCAATAAGATCCTGATCGCCAATCGGGGCGAGATCGCCTGCCGGGTCATCAAGACCGCCCGCAAGATGGGTATCGGCACCGTTGCCATTTATTCGGACGCGGACAAGAACGCGTTGCATGTGTCGATGGCCGACGAAGCCGTGCATATCGGTCCGCCCCCGGCGAACCAGTCCTACATTGTGATCGACAAGGTCATGGATGCCATCCGCAAAAGCGGCGCGCAGGCGGTTCATCCCGGCTATGGCTTCCTGTCGGAAAATTCGAAGTTCGCCGAGGCGCTCGAGGCCGAAGGTGTCGCCTTTGTCGGCCCCCCTGTTGGTGCAATTGAAAGCATGGGCGACAAGATCACTTCGAAGAAGATCGCACAGGAGGCCGGAGTTTCGACGGTTCCGGGTTACATGGGGCTGATCGAAGACGCGGACGAGGCGGTCAGGATCTCGAACGACATCGGTTATCCGGTCATGATCAAGGCCAGCGCCGGTGGTGGTGGCAAGGGTATGCGCATCGCGTGGAGCGATGAAGAGGCGCGCGAAGGCTTTCAGTCGTCCAAGAACGAAGCCGCAAACTCGTTCGGAGATGACCGGATCTTCATCGAAAAATTCGTAACCCAGCCGCGCCATATCGAAATTCAGGTTCTGTGCGACAGTCACGGAAATGGCATCTACCTGGGCGAGCGCGAATGCTCGATCCAGCGCCGGAACCAGAAAGTGGTGGAAGAGGCACCGTCACCCTTCCTTGATCCTGAAACCCGCAAGGCGATGGGTGAACAGGCTGTCGCTCTGGCCAAGGCCGTGAACTACGCAAGTGCAGGTACGGTCGAGTTCATCGTGGACGGAAACAAGAACTTCTACTTCCTCGAAATGAATACGCGCCTGCAAGTGGAACATCCTGTTACGGAACTGATCACCGGCGTCGATCTGGTCGAGCAGATGATCCGTGTCGCAGCGGGTGAAAAGCTATCGATAACGCAGGATGACGTGACCCTGACCGGCTGGGCGATTGAAAACCGTCTGTATGCGGAAGACCCGTATCGCAACTTCCTGCCGTCGATCGGTCGGCTGACCCGGTATCGCCCGCCGCAGGAAACTTCGGCTGGTCCGTTGCTGGTCAACGGCAAATGGCAGGGTGAAGCACCCGATGGTGAAACCGCCGTGCGCAACGATACCGGCGTCTACGAGGGCGGCGAGATCAGCATGTATTACGACCCGATGATCGCCAAGCTCTGCACCTGGGCGCCGACCCGCGAAAAAGCAATCGAGGCGATGCGCGTGGCGCTGGACAGTTTCGAAGTGGAAGGCATCGGTCACAACCTGCCGTTCCTGTCGGCAGTGATGGATCATCCGAAGTTTGTAAGCGGTGACATGACAACGGCCTTTATCGCTGAAGAATATCCAGACGGGTTCGAGGGCGTAACGTTGCCCGAAGTGGATCTGCGCCGGATTGCTGCATCCTGCGCCGCGATGCACCGCGTCGCCGAAATCCGGCGCACCCGCGTGTCGGGCCGGATGGACAATCACGAACGCAAAGTAGGCAAGCGCTGGGTTGTGACATTGCAGGGGCAGGATTTCGCCGTGCAGGTCAATGCCGACAAAGAGGGGGCAACGGTCAAGTTTGACGACGGATCGTCCCTGCGTGTCGCGTCGGACTGGACGCCGGGCGATCAACTTGCGGTTCTGGACGTGGATGGCAGTCCGCTGGTTCTGAAAATCGGCAAGATCTCGGGCGGTTTCCGCGTTCGCAACCGCGGCGCGGACTTGAAAGTGCATGTACGCCGTCCGCGTCAGGCGGAACTGGCCAAGCTGATGCCGGAAAAACTGCCACCAGATACCTCGAAAATGCTGCTCTGTCCGATGCCCGGCCTTGTCGTGAAGATTGACGTCGAAGTGGGGCAGGAAGTGCAGGAAGGTCAGGCGCTTTGCACGATTGAAGCGATGAAGATGGAAAACATCCTGCGCGCCGAAAAGAGGGGCGTGGTGGCCAAGGTCAATGCAGGTCCCGGTGACAGCCTTGCTGTGGACGACGTGATCATCGAGTTCGAGTGACCATGTTGGCGCTTTCGACATACAATCCAAAGTTCCCGGCGCATCGCACCGGGGCCTTTGGACATGGTGAAAGCGTTCAGCCCCCTTGGCGCCGTTCGCGAATCTCGCGTTCGCGCAGGGGGGTCTTGTCGATAGACCTGCCAATCTCACGCACGCTCCACGGGCTGGGTTTGCGCAGTTTGACCACGCCGTCCTTGTCGACGAACACCATCTGGAAGCCACGCGGCCGCAGCTTGGTCCGGATCGGAGACCGGGCAGACGTGTCCGTGTCTGTCAGCACGATGACATCACGGTCGCGCATGGCTGCTTCTTCTGCGACAAGCATATCGATCTGCTGCTGGAACCGCGGATCGGCGGGCGTGTCAGCGAAAACCACAATGGGGCGTTTGACCCACAAAAACTCGCTGAGTTCACTTTCACCCACCGGGCGGACAAAACTGTCATCAGACGGCGCGGTTCCGTCTGCCGCCAAGGCGGCCAGAGGGATTAGTGCCGAGAAAACAAAGGCAAGCGTGCGTGTCATGTGGCCTCCTGTTCTTTCGAATATAGCCCCTGTGCCCGCGATTGCGACCGGCGATTTGTGCCGGGTGACCACATTTTCGCGCTTGTGTCTGAAAGAACAGGCCAAGTGCAGGACCTTGGCGCGGGCGCTTTCAGCGGCCGCCATCCGTATTGACGAGAGGAAATCGAAATGACCGACACAAAGGACTGGACAGCGCTTGCCGAGAAAGAGCTGCGCGGACGTCCGTTGGACGACCTGACCAAGGAAACGCTGGAAGGCATCGCGGTCAAACCGCTTTATACCCAGGAAGACACCGCCGATCTGCCGCATATGGGGTCGTTGCCGGGCTTTGGCCCGTTTACTCGCGGTGTTAAGGCCACGATGTATGCGGGCCGTCCATGGACGATCCGCCAATATGCGGGTTTCTCAACCGCCGAAGAATCCAACGCCTTCTATCGCCGCAACTTGGCAGCAGGCCAGCAGGGCGTTTCGGTTGCCTTCGATCTGGCGACACATCGCGGCTACGACAGCGACCATCCACGCGTTGTGGGCGATGTCGGTAAGGCAGGCGTTGCCATCGACAGCGTCGAAGATATGAAGATCTTGTTCGACGGCATCCCACTGGACAAGGTCTCGGTCTCGATGACCATGAATGGCGCGGTTGTTCCGATCCTGGCCAGTTTCATTGTTGCGGGTGAAGAACAGGGTCACGACAAATCTGTCCTGTCCGGCACCATTCAGAACGACATTCTGAAAGAATTCATGGTGCGCAACACCTATATCTACCCGCCTGAACCGTCGATGAAGATCATCTCGGACATCATCGAATACACGTCGAACGAGATGCCCAAGTTCAACTCGATCTCGATCTCGGGCTATCACATGCAAGAGGCCGGGGCGAACCTTGTACAGGAACTGGCCTATACGCTGGCTGATGGGCGTGAATACGTCCGTGCCGCGACTGAGGCCGGGATGGACGTGGACAAGTTCGCTGGTCGTTTGTCCTTCTTCTTTGCCATCGGCATGAATTTCTTCATGGAGATCGCCAAATTGCGCGCCGCGCGCACGCTGTGGCATCGCGTCATGACCGAGTTTGGAGCAAAGTCCGAACGTTCAAAGATGCTGCGCACCCATTGCCAGACTTCCGGTGTATCGCTTCAGGAGCAAGACCCTTACAACAATGTCATCCGCACCGCCTATGAAGCGATGAGTGCAGTTCTTGGGGGCACCCAGTCCCTGCATACAAATGCTCTGGACGAGGCAATTGCGCTGCCCACCGATTTCTCGGCCCGCATCGCGCGGAACACGCAGCTCGTGCTTCAGGAAGAAACCGGTGTAACTGATGTGGTCGATCCGCTGGCCGGTTCCTACTATGTCGAAAGCCTGACCAATGAACTGGTCGAAAAAGCCTGGGCCCTGATGGAAGAGGTCGAGGAGATGGGTGGCATGACCAAGGCGGTTGCCTCGGGCATGCCCAAGCTGCGGATCGAGGAAAGCGCGGCCCGTCGTCAGGCCATGATTGACCGGGGCGACGAAGTGATTGTTGGCGTCAACAAGTACCGCAAGGAACAGGAAGACCCGATCGACATTCTGGATGTCGACAACGTCGCCGTACGCGAGGCGCAGGTGGCGCGGCTGGAACGCATTCGCGCAACCCGTGATGAAGCCGCGTGCCAAGCCGCGCTGGACGCCCTGACCAAGACCGCCCAGGAGGGCGGAAACCTGCTGGCCGCTGCGGTCGAAGCCGCCCGCGCCCGTGCATCCGTAGGAGAGATCAGCATGGCAATGGAGAAAGAATTCGGCCGCCACCGCGCCGAGGTGAAAACCCTGGCCGGTGTCTATGGCGCTGCTTATGAGGGCGACGAAGGCTTTGCCGCGATCCAGAAATCCATCGAGGACTTTGCCGAGGCCGAGGGCCGCCGCCCCCGTCTTCTGGTGGTCAAAATGGGGCAGGACGGGCATGATCGCGGTGCCAAGGTTATCGCCACGGCCTTTGCAGATATCGGGTTCGACGTGGACGTTGGCCCGCTGTTCCAGACACCTGCCGAGGCCGCGCAGGACGCGGTGGACAATGACGTACATGTGGTCGGCATTTCCTCACAGGCGGCGGGGCATAAAACACTGGCACCGCAGCTGGTGGAAGAGCTGAAGAAAGCAGGGGCCGACGATATCATCGTGATCTGTGGTGGGGTGATCCCGCAACAGGATTACCAGTTCCTGTATGACCATGGGGTCAAGGCTATCTTTGGTCCGGGCACCAACATTCCCGAGGCCGCTCAGGACATTCTGCGCCTGATCCGCGAAGCGCGGCCCTGACACAAGGCAAGTCTTTCAACGAAAGCTCTTGTGATCCTGCGCCAATGGCGAAAACATGCGGCCGGATCCCTTTGGGTCCGGTCGTTTTCGCAGGAGGGTGCACATGTTACTCGATCATCTGGCCGTCGCGGGCGAAACGCTTGAAGAAGCGTCTGCGCATATCGAACAGGCGCTTGGTGTTGCACTGCAACCCGGTGGGAAACACGAAAAATTCGGGACACATAACAGGCTGCTGGGGCTCAGAGACGGGCTCTATCTGGAAGCGATTGCCATCGATCCGCAGGCGCAGCCTCCGGGCAGGCCGCGATGGTTCGATCTGGACAATTTTCAGGGCGGCCCGCGTTTGACGAACTGGATATGCCGGGTCGAGGATATCGAGGCCACACTGTCGATCTTTCCCGATGGCACCGGAGAGCCCATCGACCTGACCCGCGGCGCGTTGCAATGGCGCATGGCGGTTCCGCCAACGGGGCGTTTGCCGTTCGACAATCTGTTTCCCGCCCTTATCGAATGGCAGGGCGACCTGCACCCGGCAAACATGTTGCAGGACAGCGCGTGCCGGTTGCGGCGTCTGGTTGTCTATCACCCCGATGCCCTGACACTGGCCCGTCGACTGGGTGAGCTGGATCTTGTTGTGTTCGATACCGGCCCCGCGGCTTTGCAGGCAGAAATTGAGACACCTCATGGGCTGCGGGTGCTGGAATGAACATTCGCCCGGCCACAGCGTCAGATGCTCCAGCCATTGCCCGGATCACCAATGCGATCATCCGGGACACTTTGGTCACTTTCACGACGGACGAACGCAGCGCCGCCCAGATTGCCGAAGATATCAAGGCACGCGCGCCCGGTTATCTGGTTGCCGAGCACGACAGCCACGTTATCGGCTTTGCCACATATGGCCCTTTCCGCACCGGGCCCGGTTATGCGCAAACCTGCGAACATACGATCCAGCTGTCACCGGATGCGTGGGGCAAAGGGCTGGGACGTGCGTTGATGTCAGAACTGGAGGAAATCGCGCAAGCCCAAGGCGTTCATGTTCTGGTCGCGGGCATATCCTCGGCCAATCCGGGGGCTGAGGCGTTTCATGCCGCACTTGGCTATTCGAAAGTCGGGGTGATGCCCGAAGTCGGCTTTAAGTTCGGCCAGCGGCTGGACCTTGTGCTGATGCAGAAAATTCTTGGTGCTGAATGACCTGTTGCACCTGACAGTCCCGAATTGTGACGCTAGGGTGCGGTCATGTCGATCTGGACTCGCATATCCGATGCGCTCAGCGCGCTTGCCCAGGGCGAAAGCCTGACCGCAGTTTTTGAAAAACTACGCTCGCCACCGGAACGGTCCGTGGCCTTTACGATTGCGGTCATCGCACTGGGTGCCAAAATGGCCAAGGCAGACGGTCAGGTGACCCGTGATGAGGTCACCGCCTTTCGCGACGTGTTTCAGATCGCGCGCGAAGATGAGGAAGGTGCAGCCCGCGTCTTCAACATGGCCCGTACGGACGTGGCGGGATATCAGGACTACGCCCGCAAAATTGCCCGCATGTTTTCCGAAGACAGCACAACCCTGTGTGACCTGATGGAAGGTCTTTTTCACATCGCGATGGCGGATGGTTTCTATCATCCGAACGAAAACGCGTTTCTCGAAGATGTCAGCCAGATTTTCGGGCAAACCGACGCGCAGTTCAAAGCACTGCGGGCGCGCTTTGTTCCGGATGCGCCAAACGATCCTTACACGGTTCTGGGCGTTCCACATGACATGCCGCTGCCCGACATTCGCAATGTCTGGCGGCAGCTGGTTCGGGAAACGCACCCCGACGCCATGATGGCCCGGGGTGTCCCCGAAGAGGCGATCCGGCTGGCCGAGAAAAAGATGATCGACATCAATCGCGCCTGGGATGAAATCAACGGCGCGCGGGCCTGATCAGATGCGGCTGGCGACCTATAATATCGAATGGTTCGCCAATCTGTTTGACCAGAAAGACAGGCTGATCGTCGATGACAGCTGGTCCGGCAGGCACGACGTCACCAAAGCGCAGCAGATCGAAGCGATTGCCAAGGTTCTGACTGCCATTGACGCTGATGCGATTGTAATCGTCGAGGCGCCCAACACGGGCAGACGCCAGAACACGGTTCGGGCCCTGCAAGCCTTTGCCGAAGCGTTCGACTTGCGCACGTCTGATGCGGTGATGGGCTATGCAAACGACACGCATCAGGAACTGGCATTGCTCTATGACAGAACGGTGCTGAGTGTTCGCCACGATCCCAAGGGAGATATTGCAGATACCACAGCCCCCCGGTTCGATGGTGTATTCAAAATCGACCTCGACATTGATGCGACCGAGGATGTCGTGCGGTTCTCCAAACCGCCGATGGAACTGGCGGTGACGACGCAAGCGGGGCACAACATCCGCCTGATCGGGGCACATCTGAAATCCAAGGCACCGCACGGTGCCGAATCGCGGGACGAGGCGATCCGGATTTCGATTGCCAATCGCCGCAAACAGCTGGCGCAAGCGATCTGGCTTGCACGGCGCGTCGAATGGCATGTTGCGCAAAAACAGCCCGTCATTTTGCTGGGCGATCTGAACGATGGCCCCGGGCTGGATGAGTTTGAGCACCTCTTTGGCCGCTCGTCGGTCGAGGTGTTGCTGCAAGCCGGATTGTTCGACCCGAACGCCGTCACAGCCTACAGGTTTCGGCCCGGGCCGGTGCCTGCTACTGCGCGCTTTGCCCGCCCGGAAGAAGGTAAATTTCTGGACGCATTACTGGATTACATAATGATTACAACGGACCTGCAAGCATATCGCCCGTCCTGGCGTATCTGGCACCCGTTTCAGGATGCCGCCTGTTGGGCTGAACCGGAATTGCGGCAGGCGCTTTTGACGGCCTCCGATCATTTTCCGGTCACGCTTGATATTGAACTGTGACCTTTCCAGCCTGCCACACGGGCCTT
Source organism: Ruegeria sp. N7 (assembly GCF_056531345.1). NCBI lineage: Bacteria > Pseudomonadati > Pseudomonadota > Alphaproteobacteria > Rhodobacterales > Roseobacteraceae > Ruegeria > Ruegeria sp. N7. The sequence goes on from NZ_JBQFLR010000002.1 coordinate 100,033, forward strand.
ATATGTCAGGTATGAAACGCATCTTGCTGATCAGTACGATCTCAGTGTTCCTTGCCGCGCCTGCAATGGCACAGGAAGACAATGAAAAATCCCTGATGGAACAGGGGGCCGAACTGTTTTTCGAAGGTCTGCGCAAGGAAATGGAACCGGCATTGGAAAACTTGCTGGGTCTGGCAGAAGAGTTTGGCCCGGCGATGCAGTCATTCTTGCAGCAGATGGGCCCGGCGCTTGCTGAACTGGCGGCTGAGGTCAAGGACTGGAGCGTTTATGAACCACCCGAGATCCTGCCCAATGGCGATATCATTATCCGCAGAAAACCGACCCAAGAGCCATCTGAGCCTGAAAAGCGGGATATCGAGGTGCCCGAAGGACCTACAGATATCTGACCCGCTCAAGAGTCAGCCTTTGACAATCACGCGAGTCTGAGATTTCAGCGCTGCTGCCAAGGCGCTTAACCGGGCTTCTGCCACTTCGCTGAACAGGGGGGCTGCGGCCTCGGGCAGATACAGTTCCAGCTCTCGCTTTTTGGGGAAAAACTTGAGCTGCCCCATATTGGCATCGTTGTGCATCCACAGCATCGCGCCAAACCGCATGGCCTTGCCCAAAATCTCGGCCTGTTTCTGGCTTTTTTCATCCAGCAATTCGTAAAGCCGAGAGAACCGATTGCCTTCCCGTTTGTTGCGATAGCGGTGTTGCAGTGCCAATCCGATGAAGACACGCTCGGAATGCTTCAAACCACCCAGATTGGCGCGCGTGACGTTGTCGAAACACACCTCGGCCCGATAGTCGGGATGCGCGCGCCAGCTTACATCGTGCAGCAGGCAGGCCGCCTTGATCAGGCGCACTCTGCTGGGCGGTGCCGATCTGAACAGCGGGATGACAAAATCATAGAGATTGCTGCCAAATCCGGGCAGGCGCGCGTCCTTGGCTTCCGAGAACCGGCTGGCTTCGATCAGCGGGTCGCGATCGCGCACTTCCTGCGGCATCTGCTCATATAGCAACCCCTCGCGAATCCCATAGCTTGAGATGGCGATATCTTTGGGTTTGAACGTGCGGATCAGCCGCGCCAGAACGTCCATCGCATACGGGATAAGCGCCATGCGCGAGCTCGACACGCCCGCCTGAGCACGCAGCTTTTCACCATCGTGTTTTTCGATGTATTTGATCGTCTCGCGCACCTGTTTGGTGGTCATGCGGTATTCATGCAGAACGTTCAGCGGATAGCCCCGCCGCAGCATGTCCAGCCGCGCAAAGGCGCGCCAGCTGCCGCCGACCAGAAACAAACGGTCTCGCTGCTGGCCCATCTGATTGCGCAGATCCTCCATCGTTTCCTTGATATGCGCTTTTCGCGCGCGCCGCCCGCCTTTGATGTCGCGCAGTTTCAGCGGCCCAAGCGGCGAGGTTACGCGACGGCCGACCTGACCACCGCCGATTTCGGCCAATTCCATCGACGATCCGCCAATATCGCAGATCAGCCCATAAGCTCCGGGCCATCCCAACAGGACACCCTGCGCCGACAGGCGGGCTTCTTCGTCACCGTCAATGATAGACACCTGCAAACCGGTTTCAGCCTGCACCTGATCGCAAAACTCGGGCCCATCCGAGGCTTCGCGCACAGCAGCGGTGGCGACAACATGCAAACCGGGCAAATCCAGATCCATTGCCAGGTGCTGGAACCGTCGTAGTGCCGACAAGGCGCGTTCGCGGCCACGCGGGTTCAGTCGCCCGGTTTCGGACAGGCCCGCCCCCAGTTCGCACATGACCTTTTCATTGTAGAAATAGGCCGGTGATCGGGCCGCCCCGTCGAAAATGACCATCCGGACCGAGTTCGACCCGACATCGACAACCCCGACGCGCGACAGCGCCCGTGCGTCCGGTTTGTCAAACAGGGGCTTTCCGAACGTTCCCCAGTCCGGGATATCGGTTTTGACGGTCTGATCCATGAGTGTTCCAGATAGTTCTGCCTGAGGATGCGAAATTGACGTCAGCGGGTCAATCATTGGTCTCGACCTCATCCGGGGCCGTGTTCAGTACGCGAATGGCAAGCGCGCGTGTAATGTCGCGTTTTTCAGCCAGGGCCAGTTGGTCCAGTTGGGATACAACGTCGGCTGCGCTTTCAAACCGCCGGTCCATATGCTTGACAAGATAGGCGATGACATCGGGGCCGGGGTTGAGCTGCCTGTCAACAAACAGCTTGGCAAGTACTGCGCCCAGCAATGCGTCATCGGGCGGATCCAGTGCGACGTGATGGGCGCCTTCGACCCGGCTTTGCAGGTCGGCCAGCGGCAACTCCCAGAATTTCGGTGCAAGACGGCCTGTCATCAGCAGGGGGTGCCCCTCGGCCAGAACAAGATTATGCAGGTGGAACAGCGTTTTTTGCAGCTCGAGATCGCCGGCGATCAAAGGCACGTCTTCGACCGCAATCGGCATACGCGCCAGGTCTGGCACATCGTCATATCGCAGGTCGCTGGCCTGAAGGATACGCCCGCCGGTTTCAGCGGCCCAGACATGGGCCAGATGGGTTTTGCCCGCGCCAGCAGGCCCACTCAGCACCAGTTTGTTGCCGGGCCAGGACGTGGCCGAGATCATTGCCACCGCCAGCGCATTGGCCGGTGACACAAAGAAGTCCTCTCGCCCGAGCGCAGTTTTGGCGGGCAGATCAAAGCTGAGTTGTCGGGCCATTTACTCGGTTTCCTGATCCAGACCTTCAAGACCAGTGTACAATCTGCTGTCGAGGTATAGCGATGTGGCAAAGCGGGCCAGAACGCCCAATGCTGCGGCGACCGGGACTGCCACCAACATGCCCACAAAGCCAAACAGCGCGCCAAAGACCGACAGGGCCAGCAGCAACCAAACCGGATGCAGCCCGACAGAGCTGCCGACCAGCTTGGGTGTCAGGAAATTGCCTTCAGTGACCTGCCCAATGGCAAAGATACCCGCGATAAGCCCGATATGAGCCCAGTCGCCCCAGAACTGAAACAGCGCAAGCCCAATGGCCAGCGAGCCTCCGATAAGGGCGCCCAGATAGGGTATGAACGTGACCAGGCCCGCGATAAAACCCACAATCAGGCCGAATTGCAGACCAGCAAGCATTAGTGCGACCGCGTAATAGGTGCCAAGGATCAAACAAACTGTTCCCATGCCGCGCACGAACGAGGCCAGAACCGCATCGATCTCGCCGGCCAGCCGCCTGATGATGGGAGCGTGGTCACGTGGCAGCAGCTCTCCGATGCGGGCGGTCATGCGGTCCCAGTCCAACAGCAAGTAGACGGCCACGACCGGCACAATGACCAACAGAACAACGATGTTGATCGCGGAACCCAGCGAGGTCAGCAGCGTCTGCATAACGTCCCCGGTTTTGGATTTCAGCGTTTCGCCAAAGGACACTAGCATCGCGTGCGTGCTTGATTCCCGGTCAAGCAATGACGGGAATTGTTTTTCTATGAAACTGCGCAACTGTTTGAACAGATCAGGCAGTACATCGACAAGATCCAGCAACTGGGTGATCAGCGCAGGGACCACCATCAGAATTGCCAGTACAAATCCCAGAACACCGACGACCGTGATGACAGCCGTGGCGGCCATACGCGACAGGCCCAGCCGCTCCAGCCGGTCAGCGACCGGATCAAGGAAATAGGCAATGGCCCCGCCGATGACAAAAGGCAACAAGACATCGCCAAGGGCCCACAGGATCAACGCGAAAACCGCAGCGGCGATGCTCCAGTATCTCAGCTGATCCTTAACCGGCAAAGCCATGTCGATCCCCCTGTTCAGGCCCTTGCAGGTGTTCTTGGCGCATCAAAGCCCATGATGCAAGCGGTTCATGGCGCTTGGGTTTGCAGGGGTCAGCCGCGCAAGGTTCCCAATTCAGGCGTGTCTTTGGTGGCGGTCTCATCGGGCCAGTTCGTACGCCAAATCTCGGCCGACCAGTGCCCGCAATGAACCGCCGGACGGTCAAAGCCGGGCAGGGGTGGCAGCAAAGGCGCGACGACGACGTCGTGACGGGGCACCGCGAAATAGGGAAAAGAATACCGTTCCTGACCCGATCGGTTCACAACCCGATGGGGCGTGGATTTCAACCGCCCGCCCGACCACAGTTCAAGCATGTCGCCGATATTCACCACGAAACCACCGGGCGGGCAGTCGGGCGTGATCCAGCCGCCGTTGCGGGTCTGCACCTCAAGCCCGCCCACCGGATCGGGGGCAATGATGGTCAAGGCGTCGGTATCCTTGTGCGGATGGATGCCATAGCCTGCCTCATCTTCGGCCTGAGGCGGGTAATGCAATAGGGTCATGTTGGTCATCGGGTCCCGGAATGCACCGCGCAGCGAGTCGGCTTTCAAATCCAACCCTGCTTCTAACGCGCCCAGCAACAGATCGGTGACGCGATCCAGTTGCCGCCAGTAACCCAGAATGACCTCTTTCGCGCATGGTACATCGTCCGGCCAGAGGTTCGGCCCGTATAACGCGCAAACCTCACGCACCGGGTCGTCTGCTGCGACCTCGTGATGCAGTTTGTACCCCTCGTATTTGTCGGCCTTGCCCGAGCCATCATTGGGTGTGAAGAACCCCATGGGTATATAGCCGCGATAGTTGGCGCGGGTGATGGCCTGATCCCATTTTCGTGCGTCATCGACGGCAAAAATCTCTCGGGTGATCTGACGTACCTGATCCACGGTCTGCTGGGATATGCCAGTCCCGGTGATCGACAAAAAGCCGATCCCCTGACAGGCCGCAAGGATGTGCCGGACCGTCGCGTCATAGGCTTCGGTTCCCGGGGCAGTCAAAGGCGCGATATCAATCGTTGGGATACTTTCCATCAGCGAATTCTCACCCCCTGGCGTTGCAATTCAGCGCGAACCGGTGCCAGATTCAGCTGGTCCAGCTCCTGATTGCTTTTCAATGATACCGCTGCGGCGATGCCTGCGCCCTGACCCATGACCGCGCAACAGGCCATGTTGCGCGTGGCGGCATGCGCCACCCGGTCCGCGCCATGTGACCGTCCTGCAACCAGCAGGCCTTTGATGCCCTTGGGCAGCATCGACCGATAAGGGATTTGCATATACCGCCCCGTAGTTGGCAGGATCAGAATGCCATAGCCGTCGATGAACTCGGGATAGATACCTATTGTATCCTCGAACCGGCCCTGATGGCGGGCATCGTTTTCGGTCATGTTGTAAACCGCGTCGATCTTGCGGGTGTCGCGGATGCCGATGGTCATCCCAAAATTCCGCAAACGCGCGTTTTCGCAACCGGGCATGAACCGTCGCAGCGCCTCGATGGCCAGCATGGTCTGGCGGCGACCTTCAATCTCGCCGCGCGTCAGGCTGTCGGGATCGGTGCCGTCAACCTCGGCCAGATGGATGAGGTTCATGTACGTCAGCTCGCCCGTGTCATGCATCGCGCCCCAGGTGCCGGCGATGGTGTTCAGATGCGGCGGGATCAGCCCCTGATCGATTGCTTGCTGGAACGGTTTGTGCACGAAGGGTGAGAACATGTCGTCCTCTTTACCCGAGGTCTCAATGTTCCACTCTCCGCCACCGCCCCAGTCCTTGTAGGTCTGCGGGTCAGCTTTCACACCTTCCATGAAGGCGCGTTTATCTACGCCCGCCAGATGGAACATGACCGAAGCCGCCATCATGTCCTCGCGCGGAGTTTTGTGGGTCGGCGCGCCCGAACGATGGGCCACATCCGCGTCGCCGGTGGCATCGATGACGACCTTGGCCAATATCGCTTCGCGCCCGGCTTTGGATTCTGTGATGACGCCGGTGATCCGGTCGCCTTCCAGGATCGGGGCCACGAAATGCCGATGCAACATCGGATGCACACCCGCTTCTTCGACCAGCTTGTCGGCGACCAGTTTGAAGCCTTCGCTGTCCAGCTCATAGCTCAGCGACTGGCTTTCCGGAACGGCGGCCCCCATCTCCTTGGCGCGGGTCTCGAATTCCATCCCGATGCCACCTGCCTCGACGGTTTGCTCGTGCCGGTACCAGGCAAATCCTTCGACGCCGACGGCAGTGATGTTGCCACCCATGCAGCCAAACCGATCAATCAAAGATACCTCGGCCCCCGCACGTGCCGCTGCAAGCGCCGCTGCCAACCCGGCAGGGCCAGAGCCCACGACCAGGACATCGGTTTGATGAATGACGGGGATTTGGCGTGCGGGTTCCTGAATGGTTTGCATCAGCGCCTCATGGAATTTGCGTTTCCGCTACCATTGGGTTTCCCGATTGGCGGGTCAATCAAAAAACCGACTGCCGCAAGGTCGGAAAAACACCAATGCGCGATTGCCCCCGGCGGGGCTTTGGCATAATCACCTGTCCAGTCGAATTCTTACCTTTGAAGGTCCGTCCATGCGCCTGAGCCGTTACTTTCTGCCCGTTCTCAAGGAAACCCCGTCCGAGGCTCAGATCGTCAGCCACCGGCTGATGCTGCGTGCAGGGATGATCAAGCAGGCCTCTGCCGGGATTTATTCCTGGTTGCCGCTGGGCTTCAAAGTGCTGCGCAAGCTGGAAAACATCGTCCACGAGGAACAGGCGCGGGCCGGTCACATCGCGATCCAGATGCCCATCATCCAGTCGGCGGATCTGTGGCGTGAATCCGGGCGCTATGACGATTACGGTCAGGAGATGCTGCGGATGAAGGACCGGCATGACCGGGACATGCTGTTCACGCCGACGGCCGAAGAACTGGTGACAGATATCTTCCGCGGCCACGTCAGTAGCTACAAGGACCTGCCGCTGACGCTCTACCAGATCCAGTGGAAGTTTCGCGATGAAATCCGCCCGCGTTTCGGCGTGATGCGGGGCCGTGAATTCTACATGAAGGACGGATACAATTTCGACCTGACCAAGGAAGATGCGCTGCACGCCTATAACCGCCATCTGGTCAGCTATCTGCGCACTTATGAACGGATGGGACTTCAGGCGATTCCGATGCGCGCCGATTCAGGCCCCATCGGTGGTGATGACACGCATGAGTTCCTGGTTCTGGCCGATACCGGTGAATCCGAAGTTTTCTATGACAGCGCTGTCACTGATCTGACCTTTGGCGATCGCGACATCGATTATGACAACCGCGAACAGTGTCAGGCCATTTTGGAAGAGTTCACTTCGAAATACGCGCGCACTGACGAAACCCATGATGAAGCGCTGTTCAACCAGATACCCGAAGAACGCCGCCGCGTGGCGCGCGGCATCGAGGTGGGTCAAATCTTCTACTTTGGCACCAAATACTCCGATCCCTTGGGTGCAACTGTCCAAGGCCCGGATGGCAAACCGGTTCCGGTTCACATGGGCAGCCATGGTATCGGTGTCAGCCGCCTTGTCGGTGCGATCATCGAGGCCAGCCATGACGATAAGGGCATCATCTGGCCTGAGGGCGTGACCCCGTTCCATTGCGGTATCGTCAACCTCAAGCAGGGCGATGAAGAAGCCGATGCAGCCTGTGACAAGATCTACACGGCGCTGACGGCTTTGGGTCTGGAGCCGCTCTATGACGACCGCAACGAACGCGCAGGCGGCAAATTCGCCACGATGGACCTGATCGGTCTGCCCTGGCGCATCACGGTTGGCCCGCGTGGTCTGAAGAATGGTGTGGTTGAACTGACCTGCCGCCGTACCGGCGAAAGCGAGGAACTGAGCCCCGAGGCGGCCGTTACCAAAGTTGCTGAGATTTACCAGCAGATCGCCTGAGCGACCATCAGTTGCTGCATGAAGCGGGCGTTGAAACACGCCCCGTGATCCGGAAGGGGTGCCGAAGGCTCAGACCTGGCGGCCCTTCCCAGGCTACCTGAAGGCCGACCGCGTCAGTCGGTCGGTTCTCAGTTTTGATCCGACGTCGGGCGCTCGGCCAGGACGTCTCCGTTGGCTCCGTCACCTGTGGCCACAACAATCGGGCGGCCAAGGCGGCTGATCAGTTCGCGAAACTCGATATCCAGAAAGCGCAATCCGCAAATCCGCGCATCGGTTGCCCGATCCGTGATACACAAACGGCCCTGCCGGAACACCAGACGATATCCTTTGTCTTTCAGGATGTCTGCCAGATTGCCCCAGCTTGCTGCGGTGACAAAGATCGGCCGGATGGCCGCGCGCAGCAAGGCTGCGGTCTCACAATCCAATTCTGTTGAAGCCTGACGGGTCGAAATTGCACCCGCGCCATTGGTTGAAATTCGTAAATTCATTGAGCGACCCCCGCTCTTTAAATGTGTTCCCCCATGGTTAGGGTGGCAAAGTTTCTGAAAATAATCAAAAAGAGTAATAAAATTTCGCACTTATTGTTGCCTTTACGATTCAGTGGCTCACGATGTGCGATGATTAACGTCATACCTGAAACAATCACCTTCTGTCTGTGATGCGCTTCACAACTCATGGTGTAGCGCCCGGATTGGAAGACACCTGTTTTGCACATGTATTTTGATCGTGCCACGAAACGATTCGGCTCAATCAGGCTGAGAAGCTAGTTCAGAGTGACAACCGGCTTGACCATTGGGCGAAATGCCGAAAGGGTCGCCGCAAACAAGAAAACCCGGAGCAGGCATGGCCAAGACACCCCCGCCCTTTGCCCCTTTTGAATGGAAAATTGCCTGGCGATATCTGCGCGCGCGCAGGGCCGAAGGCGGTGTCAGCGTGATGACATGGATCTCTTTGATCGGGATCACGCTTGCCGTGTTTGCGCTGATTGCAACGCTGGCTGTCCGTTCAGGTTTTCGCTCTGAATTCGTCGGCACCATCCTGGGCGCCAATGCGCATGTGACGGTCTATTCCTCGGGCGAATTTGATGGGCAGGGCCGGGTGGATCGGACGATTGCCGACTACAACGAACGCACCGACCGCATAGCGCAGGTGCCCGGAGTTGAGCGTGCCGCACCGCTGGTGAAGGGGCAGGTACTGATCACCAATCGCGACAGCAGCAGCGGGGTCGAGGTGTTTGGCATCCGACCCGACGATCTGCTCGACCTGCCGGGTATCGCGCAGTCGGAACAGGCGGCGGGGGACCTGTCGGATTTCCAGACGGGCGAGGATGTCATCGCCATTGGATCGGGTGTGGCCCGCAGCATCGGAGCCACTGTCGGGGATGTGGTCAAACTGACCTCGCCCAACGGGGTCAAAACCGCCTTTGGCACGTCGCCGCGCGTGAATGCCTATCGCGTTGTCTATGTGTTTTCGGCCGGTCGCTATGACATCGACCGCACCCGCGTCTACATGCCGTTTTCGCAGGCGCAGGGCTTTTTCAACCGTGAAGGTGTGGCGGATGAGATAGAAGTGATGGTGGACAAGCCCGAAGATCTTGGCCCGATCCTGATTCCCATTCTTGAGGCGTCGGGCGAACGCAGTCAGATATGGACATGGCAGGACGCATCCGGCGGTTTCCTGCGCGCGCTCGAGGTTGAGGATAATGTGATGTTCATCATCCTGTCGATCCTCGTTCTGATTGCTGCGATGAACATCGTTTCGGGCCTGATTATGCTGGTAAAGAACAAGGGGCGCGATATCGGAATCCTGCGCACGATCGGCCTGAGCGAAGGATCGGTTCTGCGCGTCTTTTTCATCTGCGGTGCGTTCACCGGCCTGATCGGCACTGCAATGGGGGTTATCCTGGGATGCCTCTTTGCAATCTACATTGATCCGATTTTCTCATTCGTAAACTACGTGATGGGCGGTGGCGTGTGGGATCCGTCGATCCGTGGCATCTACGCCCTGCCGGCCGAACTGCATCTGAGCGATGTGCTCAAGGCGACGGGCCTGTCGCTTGGCCTGTCTTTCATCGTCACCTATTTCCCCGCCCGCCGCGCGGCGCGGCTGAACCCGGTCGAGGCGCTGCGCTATGAATGATGTCACCTTGCGACTGAACGGTCTGACCAAGACCTACCTCAAAGGCACACCGGGCGAGGTGCAGGTTCTGCGCGGGGTCGACCTCGAACTGCGCGCGGGTGAGGCTGTGGCCATGGTTGCGCCGTCAGGGGCGGGTAAATCGACGCTTCTGCACATCGCCGGTCTGCTGGATAGGCCTGACAACGGAACCGTGGAAATCGGGGGGCAGAATGTGAACGGCAAGGGCGACCGAACCAGAACGGCGTTGCGTCGGCAGGATATCGGGTTCGTATATCAGTTCCATCACCTGCTGCCCGAGTTTACGGCGCTGGAAAACATCACATTGCCGCAACTGGCCAATGGCGCGTCCGAAAAAGCTGCTCAGGCACGTGCATTGGACTTGCTGGACCGTGTGGGCGTCGCCCCGCGCGCCAGCCACCGCCCTGCGGCGCTGTCGGGCGGTGAACAACAACGCGTGGCTTTTTGCCGGGCGCTTGCCAACGCGCCGCGTGTTTTGCTGGCTGACGAACCGACAGGCAATCTGGACCCTGAAACTTCGGATCAGGTGTTCGATGCGCTGATGACACTGGTGCGGGACGAGGGATTGTCGGCGTTGATCGCGACCCACAACCTCGAACTGGCGGCGCGCATGGACCGAATGGTCCGGCTTGAGGGCGGCGTGCTCAGGCCAGTTGAGTGATTGCAACACCGATGGCCATGACCGCGATACCACTCGCCCGCATCAGGGTGAGTGGCGCCACCTGTGCGCCGAACAGGCCGAAGTGATCGATTGCCGCGGCACTGATCAATTGCCCCAACAGGACAAAGAACACGGCGTTTCCCACACCGAAATGCGGGGCGACATGGGTGATCGACAACACATAGAATGCAATCAGGATGCCAGCGAACAACAGGTGTTTCGGGGCCTGCGCAACCTTGGACAAGGCTGCAAAACCGGGAAACAACAGCATGGTCAGCACCGAGGCGGCCAGGGCAATTGCAAACAGCACCACAGCTGCCGTTGTCGGTGATCCGATGACCTTGCCAAGGGCCGCGTTAAGAGCGGCCAGTATCGGAATTCCAAATCCGGCGGCCAGCATGATGGCTGCGTATTGTGTCATTGCCCGAACCCTCTGCACCTGTTTCGTTGATCTGGATCATTGCGCCCATATGCCTGTCGGGCAACCCTGCAAATGTCAATTGTGACAGGAGGATACGATGTTCAAGGCAACGATCGGTATGCTGGTTCTCGGGGTTTCGGCTGCTGCCGCACAGGCTGCTTGGGCGCAGGATGCCGTGACCGGAGAGGAACTCTATTTGCATTACTGCGCGACCTGTCACGGGATTGACGCAACCGGGCAGGGGCCGATGGCCAGCGTGCTGGTTGTTCAGCCGTCCGATCTGACCGCATTGTCCGGCGAAAGCGGGGTGTTCCCGACCGCCCGCGTTGTCGCCCGCATCGACGGCAGGGATCCGCTGGTCAGCCATGGCAGCCCGATGCCGGTCTATGGCCCTTATTTTGACGGGCAGGACACATCCATGAAAACACCGGAAGGTCAGCCGATCCTGACCAGCCAGCCGATCGTTGATCTGGTGGCATATCTGGAAACCCTGCAGCGCGCCCGGAACTAACTGCAAATCCCCTCGATCCTGGCTTCGCTCCACGGGATCAGGACCGGGCGCTCGCGCCCCTGTTCCGGCAAGGGCGACAGATCAAAATGGGCACCCAGCATGTCATGAAGTCTTTTGGTGCGCTTGGCCTGAGGGGCCAGCGCGCGACAGCACACATATTCTTCGACGATCGCGCCCTGCTGTTCGAACCCGTAGGTCAGAAAATCCGGAGAAGTTTCGAGGTCGAACAGATACGGATCCCTTCGGCCCCCATGTTCCGCCGCTGCGCGCAGGGGATGGTAACCCGTGGTCCGGCGATTCTGCCATTGCCAGACATGCGTCAGCTCATGGGCCAAAAGCATCGCGGCCAGCAGGTTCATCTGATCCGGAAATTCCGACATATAGTCCTCCAGATACCAGTCGCGGGCAAAGTAGACTTTGTTGAACAGGGCCACGGCGGCAGGTTTGCCCGTCACCGGCCCGGGGTCCACCGGGGGCAGAATGCGCTCGCGGCAGGCCAGTCGCGGGCGTTCTTCGCGGAAATACGTCACGTTGGTAACCGGGGCACCTTCGACCAGACGGATGTGATCCAGTTCCAGGGTTTCCCCTTGAATGGTTTCCGCAAAATCGCGCTCCTGCTCAGTCAACTCACGACCGCAGGCGGCCAGCAACAAAAGTGAAGCAATGAATACACGCAGAACCATAAGTTGAATCTTATTCCGCTGCGGGTATTCCGCAAACCGTTTTCACAGACTCATGGCCAGAACCCGGCTGATTTCCGTAAGTGATCGCCCGGACTGACCCATCCATGTATTAAAGGCGTTCTGAACCGCCTCCATCGCTTTCTTCGAGGTGGCAGGCTTGTCGATCACACCTTCAGCAATCAGCCGGGCGGTGACATCCTGAGACAGAATGAAACTGTCCCGCCCGGCAAACCGCATTGCGTACTGCGCCGAAGCGCCGCCCAGTCGGGCCCCGCGTTTTGCCAGCATTGCCAGAAGGTTGACGTAGTCATCAGATGGCCAGCCGCCTAACACTTTACCCGCGCCGCCTTCCTCACGCAGTTCAAGCAAGAATGCAGCGTTATCCCGTACAGCCGCGATCTTGGTTCCATTCCTTACGATGCGCGTATCCTGCAAAAGGGTGTCAAACTTCTCATCATCCATGAACGCGCATCGCCCCACGTCGAACCCGTTAAAGGCTGTTTCGAACCCGTCCCATTTGTTTTCGATGACTTTCCAGTTGAAGCCAGCCTGAAAGATGCATTTCGTGATGACCGACAGCCAGCGATCCTCGGGCATCGCTGCCAGTTCCGCGGGGGTTTTCGGTTTGCTCAGTTTTGCGTCCAGTGCTTCTGGACCGCCGTGGCGCGCGGCTGCGATTTCAAAGATTTCGTCAAACGTTCGCATCTGTCTAACCTTGATGTTGCCCGACTATAAATGTTTATCTTTTGTTCTTGTTTGGCAATGAAAAATCTGACCGTGTCCAGATTTGAGGCAGCCCAACGAATAACTGGATTCGCAGAAAAATGCGGATTTTCGAAAGAAGTTCTCGACAAAAGGTGGCAAAATGTTTTCTGATTGACTCGTCAGTCAACGTCCCGTCTTAGCGAAATGGAACAAGGCAAGCCGGGTTGGATGCGTAAAGGGAGCCGGGAGGGGGGAACAATCTGGCAGAAAGATCTTTTCCACAATTTGGAAACGGATCACTGTTCTTTTCCAGCCAAATTTGTGCATGCTGCGGCATGGCATTGTCATCAGACAGAAAGACCGGCGGGAAAATCCTTGCCGGGATGGGCAAAACAAATATGACAGGGAGTTAAGTCCATGAAAAAACTAAGTGTAAGCCTAATGGCTCTGAGCGTTGCAGGCGCGGCGCAGGCGGCGGATATGGGCGCCGTGGATGAACCGATCAAACTGGCGATCAACGAATGGACCGGCCAGCACGTCACCACGCATGTGGCGGGTGAGATGCTCAAGGCAGCCGGGTACAACGTCGAATATGTGACCGCTGGCATGATGAACCAGTTCCAGGCGCTGGCCGATGGCGACATCGACGCGACACTGGAAATCTGGTCTTCCAACGTTTCCGATGAATACGCCAAGAAAATCGGTGAAGGCACTGTGGTTGAAATCGGTGATCTGGGTCTGGATGCCAAGGAAGGCATCGCGTACCCGGCGCATGTGGCCGATCTGTGCCCGGGCCTGCCCGCATGGGAAGCGCTGAAAGATTGCGCTCAGGTCTTTGCGACGGCGGAAACTCTGCCCGGTGGTCGTCTTGTCGATTACCCGGCCGACTGGGGAACTCCGGGCGCGGATCGCATGACCGGTTTGGAATTGCCGTTCAAAGCCGTACCAGCAGGGTCCGAAGGGGCGCTGATCGCGGAATTGCGCGCTTCGACCGAACGCAAATCGCCGCTGCTGATCACCTTCTGGCAGCCGCATTGGGCGATGTCGGCCTATGACGTTCAGTTCGTTGAACTGCCCGCTGGTGAAGAGGCGTGCTTCAGTGATCCGGCCTGGGGCCCGAACCCGAACGCTGTCAATGACTGCGACTTCTCTCCCTCGCGCATCTTCAAAGCCGGCTGGAGCGGTATGGAAGAGAAATGGCCGGCAGCCTTTGAAATTCTGACCAACTATCAGCTGGCGGTTGAAGACCAGCAGCCGATGATGGGCGCGATCGACGTTGACGGTGGAAAGGTCGAAGAAGTTGTCGCCGCATGGATGGCTGAAAACGAAGGCAAATGGCGTCCGGTTGTAGACGCGGCAACCCAGTGAGCCCGCGTAAGTGACGGACACGACCATGCCAGCCATCGCCTGCCGGAATCTCTGGCAGGTGTTTGGCCCCGGCGCTGACAAAGCCCTGACCGACGCGCTGTCTCGGTCAGGGAATGACGCAGACAAGGCTGCCGCCGCCCTTCGGGAACAGGGGCTGATCCCTGCCGTTCAGGATGCCAATTTCGAAGTTCAGGAGGGCGAGCTTTTCGTCATCATGGGCTTGTCGGGCTCGGGCAAATCCACGCTGATCCGCTGCATTTCGCAGCTACTGCCCGGCACGGGCGGTGAGATTCGGGTGGACGGCGAAAATGTCATCGGAGCCTCGAAGAAGGCCCTGACCGAGTTGCGCCGCAAAAAACTGGGCATGGTGTTCCAGCATTTCGGCCTGTTCCCGCATATGACCGTTTCCGAAAACGTGGCCTATCCGCTGCGCGTGCAGGGTGTGGGCAAGAAGGAACGGCTGGCGCGCGCACAGGAGGTGATCTCACTGGTCGGTCTGGAAGGGCGCGAAGACAGCTTTCCGCGCCAGCTTTCAGGTGGCCAGCGCCAGCGTGTGGGCATTGCCCGCAGCCTCGCCGTAAATCCCGATATCTGGTTTCTGGATGAACCGTTCTCGGCTCTCGACCCATTGATCCGCCGCCAGTTGCAGGATGAATTCCTGCGCATTCAGGCGACGCTGAAGAAATCCATCGTCTTTATCACCCATGACATTCAAGAGGCGCTGAAGCTGGCCGACCGCATAGCAATCATGCGCGACGGCAAGATTGTTCAGATCGGAACGCCCACAGATATCGTGTTGCGCCCGGTGGATGATTACGTGCGCGAATTCTCGAAGGATGTCGCCAAAGGTCAGCACGCCAAGGTCGCCTCGGTCATGCGGAGCAAGGCGGAATGTGGCCCGGATGACCCCGGCCTCACCACCTCGATGACGCTGGACGCAGCCCTTGCGCATTGCATGGAGCTGTATGAACCCGTGCCCGTGCGGGATGAGGCGGGCAATGTCGTCGGCACGGTGCATCCGTCCGATCTGGCCGCAGCTCTCCAGGTGGACGAGACATGACCGCCATAACCGACCTCCCGACACGGCGCAGTGCGCAGTTGACGGCAGGTGCGAAGGCCGCCCTGATAACGGTTATCGTCGGTGCAGTTTGCCTTGCGCTCGAGGGTATCGCCCCGTGGCTGGTCAAATGGCCCACCGCGTGGGAACTGCCTGCAACCCAATGGGTTGGCGCGTTTCTGGACTGGTTTCTGAACCTGATCAAACCGGCAATGCGGCTGTTTTCGGACCTGATGACCCACCCAATGAACTGGGCGAATTTCGTGCTGGGCAATACGCCATGGCCCATCCTGATCGGGATCGTGACCGCGCTGGGCTGGTATCTGGGCGGCTTGTCCATGGCCGCACTTGGCTTTCTGGGCCTCAGCTTTGTTTTGGCCTCGGGCTATTGGGCCGAAAGCATGAATACGCTGGCGCTTGTCGCCGTGTCTGTCCCTGTGGCGCTGGTCATTGGGGGCGGCATCGGCATCCTCGCCAACGAAGTGCCAAAGGTGAAATCCTTTGTGCAGGCCGTGCTGGACATCATGCAGACGGTGCCGACCTTTGCCTATCTGACACCGCTGCTGCTGCTGTTTGGATTTGGTCCTGTTGTTGGTCTGATTGCTTCGGCCATCTATGCCGCACCGCCCATGGCGCGCAATGTGATGCTGGGGCTGGAACGGGTGGAGCCCGAGATCAAAGAGGCGGCCATCATGTCCGGCGGCACTCGGTTCCAGCAACTGTTCCAGGTCGAAATCCCTGCCGCCACCACTCAGATCATGGTCGGTGTGAACCAATGCCTGATGGCTGCTCTGTCGATGGTTATCATCGCCGCCGTCATCGGCGGGTTCAACGATATCGGCTGGGAGGTTCTGCTGACCATGCGCAAGGCGCAGTTCGGCGAGTCGCTGATGGCGGGTCTGGTTATCGTGGTCTTTGCCGTGGTGATCGACCGGATGAGCGGCACTTTGGCGACCGAGCGTAAACGCTATGACAGCCGTGTTGTCTGGGCGATGCTGGGTTTTGCTGTTGTCTTCACGGCGGCCTTCTGGGCGTGGTTGCCAAACCCTGCGGAGCTGACCCTGCTGGACCCGATGGCCGAAGCCGTGGACAGCGGCCTGACCGCATTCACGCAGGCCAATGGCCAGTGGCTGGACGCCCTCAAAAACAACTCGCTGTTCTATGTACTGCTGCCGCTGCGGATCGGGCTGGATCAGGCGGTGCTGCCCTTCACATGGGGTTTCCAGTGGACGTCGAGCATGAGCTTTGGCCTGTTTGCGGCCGGTGCCGGGATTGCGCTTTTGATGGCGTGGCGCGGACGGCTGACTGGTGGGCTGGTCGTTCTGATTCTGATTGGAATGCTGGAAACCGGTATCGCGAACATGCCGTGGCCCTTCGTCCTGACTGGCGCTGCCGCGCTGGGCTGGGTTGCCGGGGGCTGGCGTCTGGCCGCGCTCTGCGTGGGGCTGCTCTGCACCATCCTCGTCTCGGGCCTGTGGGAAAGGGCGCTGCTGTCGCTTTATCTCAGCGGTGCAGCGGTGTTTACCTGCGCTTTGGCGGGTGGGCTGATCGGCCTTGCCAGCGCGGTATGGCAGCCTGTGTGGAACGTGGTTCGCCCGATCTGTGACATGTTGCAGACGATCCCCCTTTTCGTGTTCCTGATCCCGGTGCTGATGGTGTTCCAGATTGGTGAGTTCTCGGCCTTTCTGGCCATCTGTGCCTATGCGATTGTCCCGATGATCCGCTACACGCGGCACGGGCTGGTCAATACACCGGATGAGATGATGGAGGCCGCAATTTCAAGCGGCGCGACTGAGTGGCAGATCATGCGCGATGTGAGGGCGCCTTATGCGGCCCCGACCATCCTGCTTGGGCTGAACCAGACCATCCTTTATGCCTTTGCTATGCTGGTCATCGCGGCACTGATCGGGACCACCGGTCTGGGCCAGTCGATATATTTGGCGCTGGGTCAGGCGGATGTAGGATTGGGCATATCTGCCGGGGCCGCGATGGCGATTCTGGCACTGATCGCCGACCGCATCGTTCAGGGCTTTGCCGAAGAACGCCGCGCGGCGCTTGGGCTGTAATACAGGGCAGGGGCGGTGTATTCGCCCCTGTGACCCAACTTGATTTCGGGCAAGGAAGTCGCTGCCCTCTCACTCTAGACCGACCCCAACACGTTGGAGAATATCATGACCGGTTGGGGCCTATTTCTTGCAGCACTCATCGTTTTCCTGCTCAGCCATGCAATTCCTGTACGGCCCACCGTGCGGGGCTGGCTGATCGGCACGCTCGGGCGCCGGGGGTATTTCGCGGCCTATTCACTTCTGTCGCTGGCCGTGCTGGCCTGGCTGATTGTCGCCGCTGCAAACGCCCCCTATGTCGAGGTCATTCCGCCGTTCGCAGTCTTGCGCTGGGTGCCAATACTGATCATGCCCGTGGTGTGCTGGCTGGCTGTGGCCGGGCTTGCGATCCAGAACCCGTTTTCTTTCGGTGGGATGGGCAAAAGGCCTTTTGACCCCGAACACCCCGGTATTCTGCGCACCACCCGCCACCCGATCCTAGCCGCGCTGCTGTTGTGGTCCTTGGCGCATCTTCTGGCCAATGGAAGCCTGTCACATGTGATCCTGTTCGGCCTGTTTGCCGGATTTTCCGTTATGGGCATGGCCCTGATCGACAGGCGTAAATCGCGTGAGATTGGCTTTGAATGGGTCCGGTTGTCGCGAAATACGGCGCGGTTCTCACTGCGTTTACCGCGTCCATGGCCACGCCCTTGGATCTGGCTAACCGCACTGGCCGCTTACGCGGTTCTTCTTCACCTGCACGCACCTGTGATCGGTCTGTCGCCGCTGCCTTGACTGGGGGAGTGGTCGGGCAGCACCTTGCGTGCTATTTGAAACGTCACAATCGATTTACAAGAGGTCCAAGATGCATCTGGCCTATGTCACCACCACCGACCGCGGCGCGACGGATCGCCTGCTCAGCGCTGTTGCTGAACGTCTGCTGGCGTCTGGCGCGAAACTGGCCGGTGTCGTGCAAACGAACACGGAATGTACCGACAGCAGCAAGTGCGACATGGATGTCCGCGTGTTGCCGGATGGTGAAACCATCCGAATCTCACAATCATTGGGCACCCAGTCGCGCGGCTGCCGTCTGGACCCCGCAGCACTGGAACAGGCGGTTGGGTATGTGACCGCCTCGCTTGCGAACGCACCGGACCTGCTGATTATCAACAAATTCGGCAAACATGAGTCCGATGGGCGCGGTTTTCGCCCCGTAATCGGCGAAGCACTGGCGCTGGATATTCCGGTGCTGGTCGGCGTTAACGGGCTGAACGCCGAAAAGTTCAACACCTTCGCCGAAGGTGCGGCCGAAGAGCTGCCTGCGGATTTGGACGACATCGTAGGCTGGTTCAACCGCATAGCGCAGATGCGCCCGGCTGCGGAATAGGTGCGCAATCGACTGGCGCGTTGATCTGAACGTCATGACATGCGGTGGCGAAGGCCACGCGGCACCTTTCGTTCACAATCCGGTCGCGTTAGCGCCGGTTTAAGATGTGTAAAACGGATCAGGTCTGTTGAATCTGAGAATGACGGCAGACCAACAGCAATAACACAGCTGACAGACAATAACACAATGCGGGACACGCGTCCTCACCATCTTCGGAATACGCTGGAAAGATGGTGGGCGACCCTGGAATCGAACCAGGCGTGCGTCTCCGCGAGGGAGTTACAGTCCCCTGCCACACCTTGCGGCCTGTCGCCCACTGTCAGGCGTTGCACCTGACGTGGAGGCGTGATTACTAGCGCACCAAAGGAGCGTCAACAGGAAAATTTCCCTTTGGCGCAGGAAACCGAATTCCCGGCCCGGAGGCCCTTGAAATGAAGAAACCCAAATGGGTCGTCGAAAAGGAACAAGCGCGCAAAGCAGCTGCTGCGGAAACAGTCTGGCTGTTTGGCCTGCACGCGGTTCGCGATGCGCTGATGAACCCAAAACGGCAAAAATTACGCCTGATGGTGACGCGGAACGCGTGCGATAAACTGGCGGAAGCTATTGAATTTGCGGGGATCGAGGCCGAGATGGTCGACCCGCGCAAGTTCTCTGCACCCATTGATGCTGGATCAGTGCATCAGGGCGCAGCGCTGGAGGTCAAGCCGTTGGAATGGGGCAGTTTGGCCGATAACTGCATCGGTCGCGAAAACCCTCGCGTCATTCTGCTGGACCGGGTCACCGACCCGCACAATGTCGGGGCGATTCTGCGCTCGGCCGAAGTTCTGGGGGCCAGTGCTGTGATCGGCACACGCCACCATTCCGCGCCCGAGACCGGGGCACTGGCAAAAACCGCCAGCGGTGCGCTTGAGCGGCAGCCTTATCTGCGGGTGCGCAACCTTGCGGACGCGATTGTCGAGCTTCAGGGCATGGGCTTTCTGGTCCTTGGGCTGGACGGAGAAGCCGACATGACAATCGAAGGTGCGCTAAGCGATGGCCGTGACCGCCCTGTCGCGCTTGTGCTGGGCGCGGAAGGTCCGGGCTTGCGGCAGAAGACAAAGGAAACCGTGGATCAGTTGGTTAAAATTGACGCAGCCGGGGGATTTGGTTCGCTGAACGTCTCAAATGCTGCGGCAATCGCCTTATATGCATCGCGACCCTGAGCAAAGGAGAGCGTCATTCCCGGTCCTGCCAAAATCGCGACCTGCTGCTATTGCGGCACCCGGGCTGCCTTGATCCTGAAAGGCAAGGAACGGCACGAGCTTAGCTGCTCCAGCTGTGGAGCGCCGCTGCACAACCTGAAGATGTTGCCCGCGCGGAAAGTACACAAACCCGAACCGCTGCGCGTAGCTGTGTCTCATGCTGCCCCGCGGAAAACAAAGCGCAAAAAGAGGAAGAAGACCATGCTTGCGCGCGTGTTCGACGAAGCATGGGACGTGATCGAAGACATCTTTGACTAAGTTTCAACTGGCGAACACTCGTTCACATCCGCGTCAACAGGGGTTCCGAAAAACGCGAAAAGTTGCATCTTGATGGTCTTGAATGTGCAGATTCCCATATGACGATGCTGAACCGACGTACTTTTATGAGCTCGCTGAGCACTGTATTGCTGGCTCCTGCCGTGTTTGCGCAGGACAATCCCGTGTATTACGCCACTGACGGTGTGGCGTTGGCGGGGTATGATCCCGTGTCCTATTTTGACAGCGACGCGCCTTCAAAAGGGGCACCCGAAAACGCGGTCATGTGGAAGGGCGCCCGGTGGCATTTCAAATCGCAGGCAAATCGCGAGCTCTTTGAAGGCAACCCGCGCGCCTTTGCGCCGCAGTTCGGTGGTTATTGCTCGTACGGGATGGCGATGGGTGTGTTGAAAAGCACGGATCCGAATACGTGGCAGGTGGTCGATGGGCGTCTTTACCTGACGCATTCACCCGCGGTCGAGGAAATCTGGCAGCAGAATCAAACAGGATACATTGCGATGGCAGAAGAAAACTGGCCCGCAATTCTCTATGGGGAGTAGGCAGGGTTCAGCTAATTGTGAAAAGTCATCACAAAAATGCGCCACCCCTCTTTTTTTTAACAGATCCATGCTTAAATGTCACAGTGACCGCGGAACGGAACTGCCGCGGGTCATTTCACTGTCCCTCGTTCCAACAACTGGCGCCCAAGCTTTCTTGGGCGCTTTTTTCTTTTTGGAACCCTGTTAAGGATAGGGCATGCCAGACTATTCCGATCAGTACCTTAAGGCTATTTTGCAACGCACCAAGACGGTGGCCGTTGTCGGCGTTTCCATGAACCCTGTGCGACCCAGCTATTACGTGGCGCGCTATTTGTCGCTGAAAGGGTTCAAGGTGATTCCCGTCAATCCGGGCCACGCGGGCAAAGACCTGTTTGGTCAGACGGTTCGCGGCAGCCTGTCAGAGATCTCCGAGCCTGTAGACATGGTGGACATTTTCCGGCGGTCCGAGGCCGTGCCACCCATTGTAGATGAGGCGCTGGAGGCTTTCCCGTCGCTCGGTACGATCTGGATGCAGATTGGCGTGGAACACCCTGAAGCGGCGGTAAAGGCTCAGGCCCGTGGCGTGGATGTGGTGATGAACCGTTGCCCAAAGATCGAATATCAGCGCCTGTTTGGCGAATTGCGCATGGGCGGATTTTCGACGGGGATCATCTCGTCCAAGCTTTAGGGTTTGGCGGGGACGTAAGGTTTCAGACGGGCGACCTGTTCCTTCCGCCGCTTTTCCAGCACCACGTCGCGCGGAACCCAGTCATACCGGGTATCCTCGACCAGCGGAGACCAGAACAACACGCCGCCATAACGCCACGGGTCCAATACGACACCGTCATACAGCGTCGCACCTTTACCGCTGATGATTGCGGTGCTGTGGTCGATCCGCGTCGGGTTGTCCGCGTTTGCAATGGCACGGTGCAGCTCCAGTGTCCGGAAGTTTTCCTGTTTCAGCCGCCGCTCGATATCCTCGGCCCAATGCCAGCACAGCCCACGCGGGCGCAGCCCCTTGTTGACCTTCATGTTATGGATCAGGGGCGGGTCTGTGATCTGGTATTCCTCGACCAGCTGAGCGGTATAGGCGTAAGCAATTCCCGCTGCGCGTCGGGCCTCCTCAGGGTCGATATCCGGGCCAAGGCCCTGAATCTCCGTGGCGAGCCGCTGCACCTCATCCCCGGTCGAGCGCGGCGGCGCGGCGCAGCCAGCGACGATGGCAAGGGTTGCCACAAGCATCAAAATTCGGATCATAACGCGCCTTCGCCCTGACAGTCTGGCATCCGAGTATAACGGCCCAGGAGCCAGTGCGGAACCCGGACGTTACCCTTTGGGGCGGGCAGCTTTTTCGGCGATACCGCTGGTGCCCTGACGGCGGTCCAGCTCGGCCAGAACATCATCCAGCGCCACGTCCCGCGCGGCCAGCATGACCAGAAGGTGATACAACACGTCCGCCGCTTCCGAGGTCAGCTTAACCTGATCCCCTTTTACGGCTTCGATGATGGCCTCTATGGCCTCTTCACCGAATTTCTCGGCGCATTTCTCAGGGCCTTTCGCAAGCAGCTTGGCCGTCCAGCTGCTTTCGGGATCAGCCCCCTTGCGTGCCTCGATCGTGGCGGCCAGATCGTGCAAGATGCTCATGTTAGCCTCATGGGGATGCCAGCTGCGGCCATATGTTCCTTGGCCTCGCGGATGGTGTATTCGCCGAAATGGAAAATCGATGCCGCCAACACGGCGCTTGCACCGCCCTTGGTGACGCCCTCGACCAGATGGTCCAAAGTACCAACACCGCCCGAGGCGATCACGGGCACATCCACCGCGTCGGAAATGGCGCGGGTCAGCGGCAGGTTGAACCCGGATTTGGTGCCGTCGCGGTCCATCGAGGTCAGCAGGATTTCACCGGCCCCCTTGGAGACCACGGTTCTTGCAAAGGCAACCGCGTCAATGCCGGTGGGTTTGCGCCCACCATGGGTAAAGATCTCCCACTTGCCGGGGCTGACGGTCTTGGCGTCGATGGCGCAGACAATGCACTGACTGCCGAACTGATCTGCCGCTTCGGCAATCACATCCGGATTGGCAACCGCGGCCGAGTTGAAGCTGACCTTGTCCGCCCCCGCCAGCAGCAAGGCGCGCACATCGTCTTTTGTTCGCACCCCACCGCCCACGGTCAGTGGCACGAAACACTGTTCCGCCGTACGCTGCACCACATCGAACATGGTGCCGCGATTCTCATGGGTCGCGTGAATGTCGAGAAAGCAGATCTCGTCCGCTCCGGCAGCATCATAGGCCTTGGCCGATTCCACCGGGTCGCCTGCATCGCGCAGTCCCACGAAATTCACGCCTTTGACCACTCGGCCATCGGCAACATCAAGGCAGGGAATGATCCGGGTTTTCAGCATAGGATATCCTTTATGGGCGCACCTCTAGCGGCAAAGCCCTGCCGATGCCAGACTTGTGATTGTGAGAGGTCTCTATTCTGTGAAAACTGGGGTGAATTTCACAGAAGGAATATCGATATGCGTAGACTGATACTGGCTTGTGTTTTTTCAATCGGAGGCGCGCTGACCGCAATGGCAGATGATCTGATCAAGGTTCAAACCGACAAATCCGTGGCCGAGGCGCTGGACGCGCTGGAAGCCGCCGTCGGAAATGCAGGCGCAACCGTGTTTGCCCGCATCGACCACGCGGCCGGGGCGGAAAAGATCGGTACGTCCATTCCTGCCAATCAGGTGCTGATCTTCGGCAACCCGGCGCTGGGTACGCCAGCCATGCAGATCGACCCGCGCGCCGGGCTGTTTCTGCCTCTCAAGGTGCAGGCGTACGAAGACTCCAATGGCCAGGTCTGGCTGATCTATGAAGACCCGAAAGAGACATTGGACGACCTGAACGATGTCGACAAATCACCGGTCATCGAAAAGATGCGCGGTGCACTGGCCAAGCTGACCGCCGCAGCCGCGCAATAACCGATCACGACAGGGCGCGGATGGCCTCGGCCAGGTCAATTGCGCCATCATAAAGCGCCCGGCCTGAAATCGCGCCGTTCAGCGCAACGCCGCAATCGCGAAGGGCGATCAGGTCGTCCAGCGAACTGACACCGCCCGAGGCGATCACAGGGATGGAAACGGCCTGTGCCAGGGCAGCGGTCGCTTCGATGTTCGGGCCCTGCATGGCACCGTCGCGATTGATATCGGTGTAGATGATTGCCGCAACGCCCGCGTCTTCGAAACTACGGGCCAGATCGGTGACCTGAACATTGGTCTCTTCGGCCCAGCCCTTGGTGGCCACCATGCCATTGCGTGCGTCGATGCCGACAGCGACCTTGCCGGGAAAGGCTTTGGCTGCTTCGCGCACCAGATCTGGATTTTCGACAGCGACAGTGCCCAAAATGACCCGTGCCAGCCCCTTCTCGATCCATGTTTCGATCGTGGCCATGTCGCGGATGCCACCACCCAGTTGCGCAGGCACCTTGCACGCTTTCAGAATTGCCTCAACCGGTGCTGCGTTGACCGGCTCGCCTGCGAATGCACCGTTCAGGTCGACCAGATGCAGCCATTCGCACCCCGCCTCGACAAAGGCACGGGCCTGAGCGGCCGGGTCTTCGTTGAACACGGTGGCCTTGTCCATTTCACCACGCAGCAGGCGTACGGCCTGGCCGTCTTTGAGGTCGATGGCGGGGTAGAGGATCATGTCGGGCGGCCCTATATCACTGTTACACGCGCGGGATATCGCACAAGCAGGGCAGGGGATGCAACGCGACGCTGGGTCATTCTTGCCCGCCGCCCATTAGCGGGTCAGACTGCCCACAAAACAGGGAGAAAATCATGAAGACTTCTACTCTTTCAGCGGGCTTGATGCTGCTTGCTACAGCTGCTTTTGCAGACGATCCGGTTGACGGCCTGTGGAAAACCGCGCCGGGCGACACGGGTGGCTATCTGCATGTGACGATTTCCGAATGCGGTAGTGCGATCTGCGGCACCATCGACAGCGCGTTCGACGCGGATGGCAACCAGCAGCTGGAATATGAGAACCTTGGCAAAAAGATCATCTGGGACATGGTCCCCGAAGGGGGCGGCAGCTATGACAGCGGTAAGATCTGGGCCCCCGACCGGGACAAAACCTACAACTCGAAAATGTCTCTGGACGGCCAGAACAAGCTGACCGTCAAGGGCTGCGTGGCGGGCGGTCTGATCTGTCGCGGGCAAACCTGGACGCGGGTTCAGTAAGCCTCAGGGCTTCCAGGTCAGGAAGTTGCCCAGCATACGCAGGCCAACATCCTGGCTTTTTTCGGGGTGAAACTGCATCCCAACCATCGTGTCGCGGCCAATCACGGCCGTGACGTCCTGCCCGTATTCCACATAAGCCAATCGCTGCGCCGGGTCGGACACGCGAAAATGGTAGGAATGGACGAAATAGGTGTGATCGCCTGATTTCACCCCGGCAAAGATCGGGTGATCGCTTTCCAGAACCAGATCGTTCCAGCCCATATGCGGCACTTTCAAAGCGGCATCTGACGGTTCGATTCGAACAACATCGCCTGCCACCCAGCCCAGACCATCGGTCTCGGTGTATTCATGGCCTTTGGTTGCCATCAGTTGCATGCCAACGCAGATGCCCAGAAACGGGCGGCCCTTCTGTTCGACCGCTTCGACCATCGCGTCATAAATACCCTTGTGGCCGCGCAGCTCGGCAGCACAGGCCGGGAAGGCACCATCACCGGGCAGAACCAGTCGGTCCGCGCGCGCAACGACATCCGCGTCCGAGGTGACAACAACGTCACCAGCGCCGACCTCTTGCGCCATGCGCTGAAACGCCTTTTCCGCTGAATGCAGATTGCCGCTTTCGTAATCAATTATGGCTGTGAGCATTTACAACGCGCCCTTGGTCGACGGAATCGCATCCGCTTTGCGCGGATCGGTCTCAACCGCATCCCTCAACGCGCGTGCAACGGCCTTGAACGCGGCCTCGGCGATGTGGTGACTGTTGAAGCCGTGCAACTGGTCGATATGCAGGGTGATGCCGCCATGGGTGCTGAGCGCCTGAAAAAACTCGCGCACCAGTTCTGTGTCGAACGTACCGATCTTTTGCGTCGGCAGATCGACATTCCAGATCAGGAACGGGCGGCCCGACAGGTCCAGCGCACAGCGCACTTGCGCGTCATCCATCGGCAGATGGCATTCGCCATAGCGCCGGATACCCTTCTTGTCGCCCAGGGCCTGTGTCAAAGCCTGACCCAGCGCGATGCCGGTATCCTCGACCGTGTGGTGATCGTCGATGTGATAGTCGCCCTTGGCGCGGATTGTCATATCGATCAACGAGTGGCGCGCCAGCTGGTCCAGCATATGGTCAAAGAACCCGACGCCGGTCTGATTGTCATATGTACCGGTGCCATCCAGATTGACCGAGACCGAAATTTCGGTTTCGGCAGTCTTGCGGCTGATCGAAGCGGTGCGCATGGGCAAATTCCTTTTGCTACAGGCGCGCTTATAGACGGGGTGGGGTGGGTTGATCCAGACCATGCGTTGCAATCGCTGCAAACTGTTGCAAGGGATTGCACCCGGCCCGGCACCATGTCAGCTTGCAGACAACATGAACCAACAGGGCCAAGCCATGTCCACCTGCGTATTCATCCAGATCCGCTGCAAACCCGGCACCACCTACAAGGTCGCCGAGGAAATCGCCCTGCGCGAAATACACTCAGAGCTTTATTCTACCAGCGGTGAGTTTGATCTGATGCTCAAGCTCTACATCCCCGAAACCGAGGATGTGGGCCATTTCATCAACGAACACCTGCTGGTGATTCCCAATATCGAACGCTCGCTGACGACGATGACGTTCAAGGCGTTTTAACCCAGTTCAAAGGTGGTCACGCCATAGATGCGGGACAGGTCGATATCCGGCTGATCGCCGGAATACATCCGGGCGGTTTCGAACACTTTCGTAAGACCCAGCGCATCCGCCAAAGCAAAAGCAGCCGCGTTGGGCTGTGGCATGTCGATGAAAACCGCTTGGTCGCTGGCTGTTGCTGATACGGCAGTCAAAAGACTGGCAAGCAGGCCCCGTGCGACACCGGCGTCATCTGCGAAAAGCGGCCCGATCTTGTACCCTGTCTTACACGGTCTCAAGGTGGCATATCCCCTGATCTGCTCCTCCACTGTACACACCCGTGAGATATGATTCGGCGCACTCAGCCAACCTGTTAGAAACGCGTCGCGCTGCGCAGGGAAGAGTTGCCGGTCATAGGCGAACAGCTCCGGCGATGGCTGACTGAGCGGGCTGATTGATGCGTCATCGCTCTGCCCTAGAGTGTCGAGAATGCCTCTGACAGTGCCGGTGAAGCGGTAATTGTTATAGGCAAAGGTGAAACCAGACTTGCGGTAATTGTGTTGCTGATCAACGACCCCGTCGAGCCCGATATTGCGCCCGGTTCGTTGCGCCAAAGCCTGATGCCAGATTTTCAGCCCGTAACCCGACCCCCGAAATTCCGGACGTACAATATAAAATCCCAGAAACGAAAACGCATCACCATAGTCCACCACAGACACTGATGCGATCATCTCATCGTCCAGAAACCCGCCCAGAAACCCGTTGGGGTCGGTGCCGTAGAAACAGGCGGCGTCGTGGTGGCCGGGGTTCCAGCCCTCTTGGCCTGCCCAGTCGACAGCGGTCTGCATTTCATCCGCAGTCAGGGGGCGAATGACATAGTCGGACATAAGCATTTCCCGTGCGTGATTGAAACCATAGCCACAATGGCGCAATGCCAACGAAAGAACCATATGTTTGGGAAAACTTGGTATCTGGAGCGGGCGAGGCGATTCGAACGCCCGACCCTAACCTTGGCAAGGTTATGCTCTACCCCTGAGCTACGCCCGCATCAGATACATATATGGTCCGAAGACCTCTCAATGGAGCGGGCGAGGCGATTCGAACGCCCGACCCTAACCTTGGCAAGGTTATGCTCTACCCCTGAGCTACGCCCGCGCCGTTGAGTGAGGAGGGATGTATAAATTCCCACGCGGGGCTGCAAGCGGAAAAACACAAAAAGCGGGAAAAATCTTTTCGACGGAATCCGGCCCGTGACCCGTTCAACCCGTAACTCAAATCAACAAAACACAGGCAGGAGGTGCCGTCATGATATCCGTTGCAGACCTGAAGATCGTGATGCTTGCCGCGATGATTCTGATCGGCGCTACCATCCTGAAACCGGACCGGCACGAACATGACCGGTTCATACCGGTTCTGCTGGGTGCACCGCAGATCGAAACAACCGTTCTGGCAGGGTAACACCCGCCAGACGGCCTAAAGCGCCAGAATCAGGTTTGCCAAGGCCGCGCCCAGAATGGCGAGGAATGTCAGGCTCATGCCGGCCTGCCGCAGGATGACGATCTGTGGCGTCCGTCCAAATCCGTACGCATGCAAAAGACGCCCCGCCAGCAACATCAGCCCCAGCAGATGGACCAAAACCCCGGCCGCGCCCTGCAACTCGACCATAGCAATCAGCAACAGGGAAATCGGGGCGTATTCGGCGCAGTTCGAGTGTGTCCGTATCGCCTTGATCATCAGCTTGCTGCCACCATCCCCGACCGAGATTTTGTCGCTGCGCCGTTGCAGGATCACTTTGACGCTGAGTGTGACGTAGAGAATTGCGATCAGGGCCGCATAGATCGGGGTGATTGCAAGCATAATGGGTCTCCGCTCAATCATAGAAAAAGGCCGTGCGGTCTCCCACACGGCCCGATGAACATTAGGTTGTTTTCCGTCTTATTCCAGTTCGATCAGAAGGTCCTTTGCGTCAATCTGGCCGCCGGGCTGGATATGCACGGCTTTGACGGTCGCATCACGCTCGGCATGGATGCCGGTTTCCATCTTCATCGCCTCGATGGTCAGCAGCATGTCGCCTTCCTTGACCTGCTGGCCCGCGGTCACGGCAACAGTGGCCACAACACCCGGCATCGGCGCACCGACATGATCGGGGTTGCCGACCTCGGCCTTGGGGCGCGCCTGAGTGGTTGATGTGACCATCCGGTTCGGCACCCGGATCACACGCGGCTGGCCGTTGAGTTCGAAGAACACTTTGACCTCGCCTTTTTCATCCGTTTCGCCAATGGCCTGACACCGGATTTCCAGCGTCTTGCCGGGGTCGATTTCGGCCGTGATCTCTTCGCCGGGCTCCATGCCGTAAAAGAAGGTGCGTGTGGGCAGGGTGCGGACCGGGCCATAAATCCGGTGACGGCCCATGTAATCCAGAAACACCTTGGGATACATCAGGTACCCGTTCAGATCCTCGTCATCGACCTCTTTGCCTTCCAACTGCTTGGACAGCTCGGCGCGGGTGGCCTCAAGATCGACGGCAGGCACGTCCTTGCCGGGGCGCTGGGTGTTGGGGGCCTCGTCCTTCAGCACCTTCTTGATGATGGTGTTCGGGAAGCCGCCCGGAGGCTGACCCAGATTGCCGCGCATCATGTCGACGACCGAGTCGGGGAAGGCCACATCTGTCGCCGGATCCTCGACCTGCTCGCGGGTCAGGCCCTGACTGACCATCATCAGCGCCATGTCACCAACAACCTTCGACGAGGGCGTTACCTTTACGATATCACCGAACATCTGGTTCACATCGGCGTACATCTGCGCGACCTCGTGCCAGCGCTCTTCCAGACCCAGGCTGCGTGCCTGTGCCTTGAGGTTGGTGAACTGACCACCCGGCATTTCGTGCAGATACACTTCGGACGCCGGGGCCTGCAGGCTTGATTCGAAGGCCGCATATTGGCCACGCACAGCCTCGAAGTAATCGCTGATCTCGCGGATCGCCTTGATGTCCAACCCGGTGTCACGGTCGGTATGGCGCAGTGCCTCGACCACAGTGCCCAGCGTTGCCTGGGACGTGTTGCCACTGAAGCTGTCCATCGCGCAATCCACCGCGTCCACTCCCGCCTCAGAGGCGGCAAGGATGGTCGCGCTGGCGATACCGGCCGTGTCATGGGTGTGGAAGTGAATCGGTAGTCCAACCTCTTCCTTCAGCGCCCGGATCAGAATCTTGGCCGAGGCCGGTTTCAGCAGGCCCGCCATATCCTTCAGACCCAGAACATGCGCACCTGCGTCGCGCAACTCTTTGGCCATTCCGACATAGTATTTCAGGTTATATTTGGCGCGGTCAGGGTCCAGAATATCGCCGGTATAACAAACGGTACCCTCGCAGATCTTGCCGCTGTCGATTACAGCATCCATCGCAACGCGCATGTTCTCGACCCAGTTCAGCGAGTCGAAGACGCGGAAGACGTCGATGTTCTTCGATGCCTGGCGCACGAACTCCTGCACCACGTTGTCGGGATAATTGGTGTACCCAACCCCGTTTGCGCCCCGCAGCAGCATCTGTGTCATCAGGTTCGGCATTGCCTCGCGCAGGTCGCGCAGACGCTGCCATGGGCATTCCTGCAGGAACCGGTAGGCCACGTCGAACGTCGCACCGCCCCAGCACTCGACCGAGAACAGCTGCGGCAGGTTAGCGGCATAGGTTGGCGCCACCTTGATCATGTCGATCGACCGCATCCGGGTCGCCAACAGCGACTGGTGCCCGTCGCGCATGGTGGTGTCGGTGATCAGCAGCTGCCGCTGCGCTTTCATCCAGTCCGCCACGGCCTGCGGGCCTTTCTGCTCCAGCAGGTTGCGCGTGCCCATCCGCGGCTCGGCCTTCTGCGCGGGGGGCTTGGCGACTTTCAGGTCGGCGCGCGGCTCGGGGCGGTCCTTGGTTTCGGGATGACCATTCACCGTGATATCGGCGATATAGGTCAGAACCTTGGTGCCCCGGTCGCGGCGGCGCTTAAAGGCAAACAGATCCGGCGTCGTGTCGATGAATTTGGTGGTGTATTCATTCGACAGGAAGGTCGGGTGCTTCAGCAGGTTGATAACGAAATCGATATTGGTGCTGACGCCGCGAATACGGAACTCGCGCAGGGCGCGGTCCATCCGGCTGATCGCCTTCTCGGGCGTCGGCGCCCAGGCGGTGACCTTTGTCAGCAGCGAGTCGTAATACCGCGTAATGACACCGCCCGCATAGGCCGTGCCGCCATCCAGACGAATGCCCATGCCCGTGGCCGAGCGATAAGCGGTGATCCGGCCATAGTCGGGGATGAAGTTGTTCTGCGGGTCTTCTGTGGTGATCCGTGTTTGCAGCGCGTGACCGTTCAGATGCACCTCGGCCTGGCTGGCGGCGCCGGTGGCTTCGGCCAACGTTTTGCCCTCGGCGATCAGGATCTGCGCCTGAACGATGTCGATGCCGGTGACCTCTTCGGTGACCGTGTGTTCGACCTGGACCCGGGGATTCACCTCGATGAAGTAGAATTTGCCGGTCTCCATATCCATTAGGAACTCGACAGTGCCTGCGCATTCGTAATTCACATGGGCGCAGATCTTACGGCCCAGTTCGCAAATCTCGGCGCGCTGTTCTTCGCTCAGGTAAGGGGCAGGGGCGCGTTCGACGACCTTCTGGTTCCGGCGCTGGACCGAACAGTCGCGTTCATAAAGGTGATAGATCTCACCATGCTTGTCGCCCAGAATCTGCACCTCGACATGGCGGGCACGGGTGATCATCTTTTCCAGATAACCCTCGCCATTGCCAAAGGCGGCCTCAGCCTCGCGGCGGCCTTCCAGAACCTTTTCTTCCAGCTCGTCTTCCGACTGGATCGGGCGCATCCCGCGTCCGCCGCCACCCCAGGACGCCTTGAGCATCAGCGGGTATCCGATCTCGGCGGCCTCCTTGCGGATCGCGTCCATGTCATCACCCAGGACCTCGGTGGCCGGAATGACAGGCACACCGGCCGCGATGGCCACGCGCCGCGCGCTGGCCTTGTCGCCCAATGCGCGCATGGTCTCGGCCCGGGGGCCGATGAAGGTGATGCCGTTCTTGACACAGGCATCCACGAAATCGGGGTTTTCGGACAGCAGGCCATAGCCCGGATGGATCGCATCCGCACCGCAATGCTTGGCCACGCGGATGATCTCGTCAATCGACAGATACGCCGCGACCGGACCCATGCCCTCGCCAATCTGATAGGCCTCATCCGCCTTGAACCGGTGCAGGCCCAGTTTGTCTTCTTCAGCGTAAACAGCGACGGTGCGTTTGCCCATCTCGTTTGCTGCGCGCATGACGCGGATGGCAATCTCGCCGCGATTGGCGATCAGGATCTTGTTGAAGTCTGTCATATCAGGTCCCGGTCTTTGGTGTTTGGGCGTCTTATTGGGCGGAGAATACGCACAGGTACATCCGTTCTTCTGGGTAGAACCGGCATGTTATCGCTCGCAAACGCCCTTTGGCCTCGGCACACTTATAGGGATGCCGCGTTGCAGCATCAATAATTTAGCGTTTCGTCTCAAACTGACATAGATCGGCCAGTCCCATCTGACCCATATTCGCGTGCAGATCCTGCCTCAGGATATCGATCACATGCGCAGGGCCTTTAGCGCCAAGTGCCGCAAGACCGTACAAAAAAGCACGCCCCAGCATGACAAAATCCGCGCCCAGCGACAGCGCACGCAGGATATCCAGCCCGCCTTCGACACCGCTGTCGAAAATCAGCGGCAGGCGGGTCGCGCTCCGGATTGCGGGAAGAACCTCGACGCTGGCCGGGGCTGCATCGAACTGTCGGCCCCCGTGATTCGACACCCACAGGGCGTCCACACCCACCTGTTCCAGCCTGTCCGCATCCTCGGGGCGCAGGATGCCTTTCACGACAAACGACCCATCCCAATGATCGCGCAGCCATTTGACGTAATCCAGATCCGGCGAAGTCCGCAGCAGGTATCCGACATGGGCCGTCGGCGGCAGATCGCCAGGGTCATCGATATATTTGTCCAGAGTGCGCATGTGCGGAACACCGCTGCGCAGCATACCCAAAGCCCAGGCGGGTCTTTGAGCGATCTGTACCAGCAGGCGCGGTGTCAGTTTCGGTGGCTGCCGCAGGCCCGAGCGCGTCTGCCGCTCCCTGCGCGATGCCACCGGGACGTCAGCGGTCAGAACCAGAGTTCGAAATCCCGCCCCGCGCGCCCGGTTCAGCATGTCCATGCGAATTTCTGGGTCCCTTGGCGGATACAGCTGGAACCACGCGGTCTCGCCCAGATAGGGGGCCAGGTCTTCGGGGCTCTGACTGGCCACCGTCGATAGCGAATAGGGAATGCCTGCCTTGGCGGCGGCCTGTGCCAGTAGCCGCTCTGCATCAGGCCAGACAAGCCCGGACATCCCGATCGGCGCAATACCGAAGGGCAAAGGACAGGTGCCGTCCAGGATTTTCACCGACGTATCGAATTCAAGGTCCCCATGCAGGATCGAGGGGCTCAGACGGACATCATCCAGTGCCTTGCGATTGCGATGCCGCGTCGTTTCAATCCCGGTGCCACTGTCGATATATTCCCACACGAAGTGCGGCAGCCGACGGCGTGCGCGGCGTTTCAGATCGGGAATACCGGGATAGGTGCTGTGCAGGTCCATAAGGATTGATCCGGCCTGCGGGGCGATTCGGCAAGGTTTTCAAGCGGCTTCCGGCGATGGGCGTTTATCCGTTGCGGGAACGCGCCTGGCCTGCTCCAGCGCCCCGGCGGCGACGTGAACCTGATTGCGCCCCTTGTCCTTGGCGACATACAGCGCATCATCCGCGGCACGCATCAGATCCTGCGGCATGGTGCCGTGGGCGGGGTAATGCGCGACCCCGACCGAGATTGTGATACGGGGCAGGGCCTTTTCGCCATAGCGGACAATGACCGCCTCGACCGACTGGCGCAACTGCTCGGCCCGGGTCATGGCATCGTCGGGGCTGTTGTCGGGCAGGATCAGCATGAATTCCTCACCGCCGATGCGGCAGGCGATCTCGTCCCGGTCGCAGCCCTGTTCCAGCGCCGCGCCGACCGCGCGCAACACCATGTCTCCGGCGTCATGACCATGCGTGTCGTTGAATTTCTTGAAGTGATCGACGTCCACGGCAATCAGGCTCAGCGCGGCGCCGGTCTGCTGGCTGCGGCTGATGGCCTTGCGCAATGTCTCAGTCATGTGGCGGCGGTTGAACAGCCCGGTCAGCGGGTCGCGCACCGATTGGTCATGCAGCTGATCGCGCATACGGACATTGGCGATTGCCATGCTGATCTGTTCGGCGCACAGCTGCGCCAGCTTGCGGCTTTTATGGAAACAGGCTTCACGCCCCTCAGCTGCACGCAGATGCAACAGACCAACGGTTTCCCCGTGGGCCAGAATGGGAAAACAGAAATAGGGCCGCCTGTCATGCGGTTCGGCATGTTCGCAGACAAAATCGATCTCAGAAGCACCGAACTCATAAGTCCGGCCGCGCCTCAAACCCCAGCATCCTTCCGGATGGATATGAGATTTATGCGTTCCCCCGTTCCAACTGGCACACCCGTCCAGCACATCGCGCGAGTTGGAATAGACGTACACACTCCCCTCGGCCTCGGGCAGGATATGGGTCATGAAGCGCGCGACCATGTCGAAAAGCTCATCCAGTGAGCGGCTTGATTGCAGCCACTCGTTCAACTCGCCCAGCAGGCGCACCTCACGAGCCAGGCGAAGCTGCTCTCCCATCAGTTCGCGTTCTTTCACGGCGCGCTTGTGTAGATCACGCATCTGACGGCGGTTGGTGCGGTGGACAATCAGGATGACCGTGGCCAGCGCCAGCAACGCGACGCTGCTCAGCAACGCCAGCGACAGACGCACGCGCGTGATGAACAGGGTTCTGAGATTGGTGATGTCCGAATAAAACTCGATAGCGCCAAGGAAAACGCCGTCTTTGATGATCGGTGTATAAACCTCGGCCACATGTCGGGTGTTTGGGCCCACATGTCTGGCTGGGTCATTGTCGATCGAGTCAACCTCTGCCGCGGGTTTTTCCGCGTGATTGTAATAAATGCTTCCGGCGGCGACGACCGACTGGAAGTACGGTTTTGTATTCGCCGCCCCGACATCGCTGGCACGGGTCGACCAGAACACCTGACCGGACGCATCAAACAGTTTGAACCGGTAGATGTCCGAGGTTTCGGGCAGCAGCATCAGGAATTCCGCGTCATGCTCGTGCAGCTCATGGTACCGAAACGTTGCTTCCAGATTGTCCAGATGGCTTTCGACCTGACGGCTTAGCTGCATGGCGTCTTTTCGCAAATCCGATTCCAACATGCGGTCCACAACCGGGGCAGGGGCCGCATAGATGCCCCATCCTGCTGCCGCTGTCAGCGCGATCAGAATCAGGGTAACGCCCACAAGTTTCAGCCGTGACGACCCGCCCGTCAGTTCCTTCGCTTCCATCTGTTCCACTCCCGCAGCAATGGGGCCAGCATCCGGGCCAGGACTTGACAGAGGGTTAACAGCCCCACAGGGCAGCGGCATCTTTGTTTAGAATTGAATGCAAAAAGACGTCAAAAATCCTTGCGAACAAGCCGTGAACAAACTCTTTCCCTCGGCCTCTATCCGGCGTAGTTTGGGGTCATGAGCAGTTTTGACGAAATGGACGCCTTCGAAGGCGCATCGCTGTCGGCGCGGGCTATGGCCGTGCGCCCTTCGCCCTATCTGGATGAACTGAACCCGGCGCAACGTGACGCGGTCGAACATCTGGACGGCCCGGTTCTGATGTTGGCCGGGGCGGGGACCGGCAAGACCAAGGCGCTGACGGCCCGGATTGCGCATCTGCTCAACACAGCGCGCGCGCGCCCGAACGAGATACTGTCGGTGACCTTCACCAACAAGGCCGCGCGCGAGATGAAGGAACGAGTAGGCCGCCTGCTTGGCGAGCCCGCCGAGGGGATGCCATGGCTGGGCACCTTCCATTCCATTTGCGTCAAACTGCTGCGCCGCCACGCGGAACTGGTCGATCTGAAATCGAACTTCACCATTCTGGACAGCGACGACCAGCTGCGCCTGCTCAAGCAATTGGTTCGCGCCGCCAATATCGATGACAAACGCTGGCCCGCGCGTATGCTGGCGGGGATCATCGATGATTGGAAAAACCGTGCGCTGACGCCCGACAAGGTACCAGCGGCGGATGCCGGGGCCTATAACAACAAGGGCATCGAACTTTATGCCCAGTACCAGACCCGCCTGCGCGAGCTGAATGCGGTGGATTTTGGCGACCTGCTGCTGCACATGGTCACGATTTTCCAGACCCACCCGGATGTTCTGGAACAATACCAGCGCTGGTTCCGCTACATCCTTGTGGACGAGTATCAGGACACCAACGTCGCCCAGTACCTGTGGTTGCGCCTGCTGGCCGGGGGGCACAAGAACATCTGCTGCGTGGGCGATGACGACCAGTCGATCTATGGCTGGCGCGGGGCCGAGGTCGGCAACATCCTGCGGTTCGAAAAGGACTTTCCCGGTGCCTACGTGGTGCGGCTGGAGCAGAACTATCGCTCGACCCCGCATATTCTGGCGGCTGCATCGAACGTCATTCGGGGGAACGAAAGCCGTTTGGGTAAGGAGCTTTGGACCGATGCCAAAGACGGCCACAAGGTCAACCTGATCGGCCATTGGGATGGCGAGGAAGAGGCCCGCTGGATCGGCGAGGAAATCGACGCGATGCAGGGCGGGACGCGCGGTATCCGTCCGATGAACCTTGATGAGATGGCGATTCTCGTGCGCGCCAGCCACCAGATGCGCGCGTTCGAGGACCGGTTCCTGACCATCGGTCTGCCCTACAAGGTGATCGGCGGCCCGCGTTTCTACGAGCGGATGGAGATCCGCGATGCCATGGCCTATTTCCGGCTGGTGGTCAGCCCCGAAGATGATCTGGCCTTCGAGCGGATCGTGAACACGCCGAAACGCGGATTGGGCGACAAGGCGCAGCAGACCATTCAGATTGTGGCGCGTGAGAATGGCGTGTCTCTGGTCGAAGGTGCGCGGATTGCAGTCGAAAACGGGCTGATTAAGGGCAAGGGCGGCAAAGCCCTGCGCGAATTGATCGACGGGTTGGCCCGGTGGAATGCGATGACACGCGGTCCCCGGATTGAAGTCGATGATGACACGGTTATTGATGACGGGGTTTCGCCGATCCGCTATGGCGCGCCCGAGCATACGCATATTGAGCTTGCACAGATCGTCCTCGACGAATCCGGCTACACGGCCCATTGGCAGAACGACAAGACCCCCGAAGCGCCGGGGCGTCTGGAAAACCTCAAGGAACTGGTCAACCAACTGGACAATTTCGAGAACCTGCAAGGGTTTCTGGAACATGTCAGCCTGGTCATGGACAATGAACAGGACGGTGACGGGGCCAAGGTCTCGATCATGACCCTGCACGCGGCCAAGGGGCTGGAGTTTCCCGTCGTCTTCCTGCCGGGCTGGGAAGACGGGCTGTTCCCCTCGCAGCGGTCGATGGACGAAACCGGCCTCAAAGGGCTCGAGGAAGAACGCCGTCTGGCCTATGTCGGCATCACCCGTGCCGAAGAGGTTTGTACGATTTCCTTCGCCGCCAACCGGCGGGTATTCGGGCAATGGCAGAACTCGATGCCCTCGCGCTTCATTGACGAGTTGCCGGAAGACCATGTCGAGGTGCTGACACCTCCGGGCCTTTATGGCGGCGGTCATCAGACGGCAGGCATAGAAACCCGCGCGGCCGAAGCCAACGTCTATAACTCGCCGGGTTGGAGACGGTTGCAGGCGCGGCAGGGCCAATATGGCATGTCGCAACCCCGCGAAAGCCGCAACACGGTGATCGACGCCACCGCACTGGCCAGTTTCACGCTGGGCGAACGGGTGTTTCACCAGAAATTCGGCTACGGCGCGGTGATCGGGATAGAAGGTGACAAGGTCGAGGTCGATTTCGACAAGGCGGGCATCAAGAAAGTGGTCTCGCGTTTTCTGACCAACAAGGATGACGTCCCGTTCTGAACCGTCATATCCCGTCGACCAGAACCAGATTGGTGGTTGCGGTGGCCTGTCGGATCTTCGCCAGCTCAATGTAATCCGGGTCGTCCTTCCAGGCTTTCGCTGCTGCAAGATCCGGAAACTCCATCAACACAATCCCGCCTTCGGGCCAATCGCCTTCGATCCGTTCGACCGGTTTGGATGAGACCGTCAGCAGGCGACCGCCGTGGCGGTCGAAGATCGGCATGAAACCCGCCAGATAGGCCTGGTACCCGTCCGGGTCGTGAATGTTGATCTGTGCAATGAAATAGGCGGCCATGGCATCCTCCGCATCAGAAGTCAGGACGCCATCCTACACCAGTGTCCGAAAAACAAAAAACGGCGGTTCCCAGGGAGGAGGAGAGGGAACCGCCGTCTTGTCAACATCAGAGCAGGGAGGAGGAGAGCCCTGATGTATGCGAGCCCGGGTTTGAACCCGGTATGAGGAAGACGCGGCGATGTCAGGGAGGAGGAAGACATCGCCGCGCGCTTTCAACATCAAGGCAGGGAGGAGGACGCCCCGATGTATCCGTGTCCGGCGGGTTGAGGCCGGTATAAGGTGCGGCAACGTCAGGGAGGAGGAAGACGTTGCCGCTGATTACAGACCCTAAGGGAGGAGGAAGGGCCTGATCTCAGTATGCGTGTTGCGCTTATCGCGCGGTTTGTTCGTTTGCCGCCTGCAGGGCAACGCGGCGGATCATCGAGCGGTGCAGGCCAAGATCGGCCAGCTCGCGGTTCGACAGAGCAGACAGTTCATTGACGGTCTGGCGGTACAGGCGATAGCGCACGAACCGGTTCTTTGCGTTTTCCAGAACTGCGCCAAAACCGAACGCCGGTGCGTTCTTTACTGCTGTATGCGTGCTTGCGACTGCCATGCTCATCATCCGTATCTTTTTGTCTTGCCGGTATCGTCCGGCCCTTGCTTGAGATTGAAGATAGGCAAATGCTGCAATTGCACAATAGGTCGCGACATCAATGCTGCTATGCAGCAAATGCATAGATTGGCTCAGTTTTTTCTTCTTGCCGCGATGCGCCTTGAAAATATGGGGTCGACCCTAGGTCAGCTTTGTCGGCGGCATCTGGCCCTTCCCGATGGTCTGCCTCTGAATTGAGCGCACTCGGCGGGAAAATGGGCAAAACATATCCGTTCTGATGTTGACAAGGCTTGGGTGAATCGCTCGTGGGAAATCATGGGGCGATGTGGTCGCGTGGGGGAGATTGCTGGAAAACGACCCGAAATTCTGAACGATTCGAAGGGCTGATTGTGCATTTGAGGCCAATATTTCCAGTCCAAAAGAAAATCCGGCAAAATTCTTGGGAAATTGCGGGAAAAATTTAAGCTGAAAAATTCTCCTATATATAGGGGTTGCTTTTTCATCATCCGCTAAAACTGGTGTCACGGGCCTCGAATCCTTCAATTATATTCCGCTCTGGCCGTGTTCCGCATGACACGCTGCGCAAAATTCCTATTGATTTCCATGAAATCCCATGTCATCCCTAATACATCCGATGAGGACGAGGCAGCAGGGGCGCCAAACGACCCCGACCAAAAATATTCAGGTTTCATACAGGCATCTCGCTTTCATCAATCAAGAGATCCGGCGCGCGGGCGAGCAGACATCCCCCCAGGTGGCGCGCGCAGCTGGACATCCCGCAAGGCGGGTCAATGCGGCGGGTTGATCAGTGGCAGCAGATCAACCCGCCGTTTTTCATCCGGGGGGAACGTGAATTCAAGGTGGGGCGCAAGCGAAAGGGACAGTCGTCTTGGCGCGCAGGTTTAGAGGTGAAAGCCACCATAAGGTGGATACGAAGGGCAGGGTGTCGATCCCGGCCTCGTTTCGCCGTGTGCTTGAATCGTCCGATCCCAACTGGCAGCCCGGTGACAACCCCGAACTGGTGATTGTCTATGGTGACCACCGCCGCAAGTTCCTTGAATGTTATACCATGCAGGCGATTGACGAGGTTGATGCCAAGATCGATGCCCTGCCGCGCGGCTCGATGCAGCGGCGGATGTTGCAGCGCATGTTCCATGGTCAGTCCTTCCCGACCAACGTGGACGAAACCGGGCGCCTTGTGCTGCCCGCCAAGCTGCGCAGCAAGATCGGCCTCGAAGGCGAGGCGTTCTTTATCGCCGCAGGCGACACCTTTCAGATCTGGAAGCCCGAGACCTACGAGGTCGAGGAACTGGCCAAGACCGAAGAATGGATGGATGATCTGCCGGACGATTTTGACCCGATGCAGTTCCTAGACGGCACCGGGGATGCGTAACGGCATGGCCGGCGCTGCGTCCTCATCTGAAAAACCACATATCCCCGTTCTGCTGCGCCCCTTGCTGGCTGCGGTTGCGCCGGTCACGGGCATCTGGCTGGACGGCACGTTTGGCGCGGGCGGCTATACGCGCGGGCTGTTGGAGGCCGGGGCAGACAAGGTAATCGGTGTAGACCGTGACCCGCTGGCCTTTGAAATGGCGGCAGATTGGGCGCAGGATTACGGCGACCGGCTGGTGATGCAGCCCGGCGTATTCTCGCGCATGGACGAATACGCGCAGGATCTGGATGGCGTTGTGCTGGATCTTGGCGTGTCCTCGATGCAGCTGGATCAGGCCGAGCGCGGGTTTTCCTTCATGAAGGACGGTCCGCTGGATATGCGGATGAGCCAGCAAGGCGAAAGCGCCGCCGATCTGGTAAACACAGCGACCGAGGCGCAACTGGCCGATATCCTGTTCCACTATGGCGAAGAACGCGCCAGCCGCCGGATTGCCA
Source organism: Ruegeria sp. N7 (assembly GCF_056531345.1). Taxonomy (NCBI): domain Bacteria; kingdom Pseudomonadati; phylum Pseudomonadota; class Alphaproteobacteria; order Rhodobacterales; family Roseobacteraceae; genus Ruegeria; species Ruegeria sp. N7. The sequence continues at coordinate 140,404 of NZ_JBQFLR010000002.1, forward strand.
AGGCGATTGTCCGGGCGCGAACCGAGGCGCCGATCACAACCACCCTGCGTCTGGCCGAGATTGTCGAATCCTGTCTGCCACGCCCGAAACCGGGGCAATCGCATCCCGCAACGCGCAGTTTTCAGGGTCTGCGGATCGCGGTGAATGCCGAGTATGAAGAGCTGTTTCAGGGCCTTATGGCCGCCGAACGTGCGCTGAAACCCGGTGGGCAGCTGGCTGTTGTCACCTTCCATTCCATCGAGGACCGGATGGTCAAACGGTTCTTTCAGTCGCGCGCGGGCAAAACAGGGCGTGCGAACCGCTATGCGCCCGAGATGGAACAGGACCAGCCGCAATTCACGCTGAAGACCCGCAAGGCTGTTGGGCCCGACGAACAGGAATTGCAGGAAAACCCGCGCGCGCGCTCGGCCAAGCTGCGTGTCGCGATCCGCACCGATGCTCCGGCGGGGGAAATTGAGGCCCGCGCCATTGGAATGCCTCAACTTGGGGGAAGGGCAAGATGAAGAGTGTTTTGTATGTGTTGACTGCTCTGTCCGTGTTCGGATTGGCGCTTTGGGCCTATCAGGAGAATTATCGCACCCAACAGGTGGTGAAGGAAACGCAATCCCTGCAACGCGAGATCGGCATGGCGCAGGTGCGGCTGGCGGTCCTGAACGCAGAATGGGCTTATTTGAACCGCCCCGACCGGCTGCGAGAACTGGCGGACCTGAATTTTGAACGCCTTGGTCTGCTGCCTCTGCGGGCCGAACAGTTCGGGCGCGCCGATCAGATTGCCTTTGCCGAAGACCCGGACCTGCCCATCGTTGACCCGATTGAATTGCAGGCCATCACCGACATTCAGGCATTGGGCGAGGTGCAGATCCCATGACACGCACGCCCCTTCGTCCACTGGCCCGTATCCTTGACGCCCGCGCCCGTGGCGAAAACCCAAAGGCGATCGAGCGTGAAAACATCCGCAAGCGCCACGAAGACATGAAAGACCGCGCCCGCGCCCGCGCCGAAGGGCGTCTGCTGGTGCTGGGGCTGTTCTTCTTCTGCGCATTCTCGGTGGTTGGCGTCCGCATGGGCATGTTGGCAACGTCCGAGGTGCAGGAGCCACTGGCCAATGCGCCGGGGGCCGCGATTGCTATGCAGCGCGCCAATATCGTCGACCGCGAAGGGCGCATTCTGGCCACCAATCTGGATACCTATTCCGTCTACGCGCAGCCGCCACTGATGATCGATCCGATTGCGGCAGCAGATCAGCTGGTCGCGATCTTCCCCGATCTGGATAAAGAGCGTCTGGTCAAGGATTTCACTGGCAAGCGCAAGTTCCTGTGGATCAAGAAACGCATTTCGCCCGAACAGAAACAGGCCGTGCACGACATCGGTGATCCCGGCATCCTGTTTGGCCCGCGCGAGATGCGCCTCTATCCCAACGGCAAGTTGGCCGCGCACATCCTGGGCGGCTCCGGTTTTGGCCGCGAGGGCGTCAGCGCCGCCGAGGTGATCGGTGTGGCCGGGGTGGAAAAGCAGTTTGACGACTATCTGCGCGACCCGGCCAATGGCAACAAGCCGCTGCAACTGTCGCTGGACCTGACCATTCAGGCCGCGGTCGAACAGGTGCTCTACGGCGGTATGAAGATCATGAACGCCAAGGGCGCATCGGCGGTTCTGATGAATGCGCATACGGGCGAGGTTGTATCCGCCGCCTCGCTGCCCTCATTCGATCCCAATGATCGTCCGCGCCCGCCGACCTCGGGGTTTGATCCCTCGGACAGCCCGCTGTTCAACCGCTATGTGCAGGGCGTGTACGAACTGGGGTCGGTCTTCAAGATTTTCACCGCCGCGCAGGCGGTTGACCTTGGGCTGGTGAACTCGAACACCATCATCGATACATCCGGCCCGATGAAGATCGGGCGCTTCCCGATCGGAGAGTTCAACGGCAAGAATTACGGCAAGATCAGCGTGGCGGATGTGATCGTCCACAGCTCGAACCGTGGCACCGGGCGTCTGGCGTTGCAGATCGGCGCGCAGCGGCAGCAGGATTTTCTGAATGCGCTCGGCATGTTCGACCCGACCCCGTTTGAGATTGTCGAGGCCACGGGAGGTGTGCCGCTGAAGCCAAAGAAATGGGGCGAGCTGAGCACCGTAACCATTTCCTACGGCCATGGCCTGTCAACCAGCCCGATGCATCTGGCGGCGGGATATGCCGCGATTGCCAACGGTGGGCACTATGTCAGCCCGACCATCTTGCGCCAGAACGGCCCGCAATACGGCCCGCGCGTGATGTCGCAGGGAACCGCGCGTCAGGCGCAGAAGATGCTGCGCAAAGTGGTGACGGATGGCACCGCCAGCTTTGGCGAGGTGAAAGGGTATGACGTGGCTGGCAAGACCGGCACGGCAGACAAGCCCAAGCCACGCGGCGGGTATTACGAAGACAAGGTCATCGCCACTTTCGCAACGCTCTTCCCGGCCTACGATCCGAAATATGTTCTGATCGTCACGCTGGATGAACCTTCAATCGTGGCTTACGGCGAAAAACGCCGCACCGCAGGCTGGACCGCGGTGCCAGTAGCTGCCGAACTTATTGGTCGCGTGGCACCTCTGCTGGGCTTGCGTCCCCGGCTTGAGCCTGAGGCGGGCGCTGCTATAACGCTGACCTCAAACTAGGCTGTCCGGCAAGAGGTGGGTCATGGGCACAAGGACAAAGAAACTCAGCCAACTGGCCCTGACCGCGCGAGGCGGGGTTAACCCCGAGATCACCGGTCTGGCCGTTGACAGCCGCGAGGTGAAAGACGGTTTCCTGTTTGCAGCCCTTCCAGGCACGCGGGTTCATGGTGGTTCGTTCATCCAATACGCCCTGCGCATGGGGGCCGCCGCCATCCTGACCGATGCCGAAGGGGCGAAAATCGCAGCAGCTGATCTTGCAGCGTCGGATGCGGCGCTGGTGGTTGTCGAAGACCCGCGTCAGGCGCTGGCCGGGGCCGCCGCGTTGTGGTTCGGCGCGATGCCGCAGACCATTGTTGCGGTCACCGGAACCAATGGAAAAACCTCGGTTGCCACCTTTGTGCGCCAGATCTGGACCGAACTGGGCCACGCCGCCGTCAACCTTGGGACAACCGGGGTCGAAGGGGCATGGACCGCACCGCTGGCCCATACCACGCCCGAGCCGATCACCCTGCATCGCTGTCTGGCGGAAGCCGCCGAAAACGGTGTGACCCACGCCGCGATGGAGGCCTCGTCCCACGGCCTCGAACAGCGCCGCCTGGATGGCGTGCACCTGACCGCTGCCGGGTTTTCGAACTTCACGCAGGACCATCTGGATTACCACGAGACTTTTGAAGCGTATTTCGCAGCCAAGGCTGGGTTGTTCGACCGGGTTCTGCCGCAGGATGGCACCGCGGTCATCAATCTGAGCGATCCCAAGGGGTCTCGGGTCCGCCGGATCGCCCAGGCGCGCGGTCAATCGGTGCTGACCGTCGGGTTGGGCGACGCCGATCTGTGCCTGATCAACCAGCGGTTCGATGCCACCGGGCAGGATCTGCGATTTGCGTGGCAGGGCCGGACCTTCCAGACCCGCCTGAACCTGATCGGAGGGTTCCAGGCCGAAAACATCCTGCTGGCTTGCGGGCTGGTGATTGCCGCGGGCGACAGCCCCGAACGGGTTTTTGAAACGCTGCCGCATCTGACCACCGTGCGCGGGCGTATGCAGCTGGCCGCAACCCGCGAAAACGGCGCGACGGTTTTTGTGGATTACGCGCACACCCCCGACGCCGTGGCCACCGCTCTCAAGGCGCTGCGTCCGCATGTGATGGGTCGTTTGATCGCCATTGTCGGCGCGGGCGGCGACCGCGATGCCACGAAACGCCCGCTGATGGGAAAGGCAGCTGCCAACCACGCAGATATGGTTTTCGTCACCGACGACAACCCACGCAGCGAAGACCCCGCCGCCATACGCGCCGCTGTCATGGCAGGTGCGCTCGAGGCAGCGGGCGACGTCAGCGTGACCGAGGTCGGCGACCGCGCCGAAGCCATTCTGCGCGGCATCGATGCCCTGCAACCCGGCGACGCACTGCTGATTGCGGGCAAGGGCCACGAAACCGGGCAGGTCGTTGGCGATCAGGTGCTGCCCTTCGATGATGCCGAACAGGCCAGCATTTCCGTCGCCGCGCTGGACGGGAGGGTCGCATGACGCTCTGGACAGCATCCGAGGCCGCTCAGGCAACGGGTGGACGGGTCACGACCGACTGGACCGCTGATGGTGTCTCCATCGACACGCGCACCCTTCAACCCGGTGATCTGTTTGTTGCGCTGAAAGCGGCGCGGGACGGGCATGAGTTCGTTGCCCAAGCGCTTGAGAAAGGCGCAGGCGCGGCTTTGGTCTCGCATATTCCCGACAACGTATCGCCAGACGCACCACTGCTGATCGTTGATGATGTGCAGGCGGCGCTCGAGGCTTTGGGGCAGGCAGCACGCGCCAGAACGAATGCACGTGTGGTAGGGGTGACCGGCAGTGTCGGTAAGACGTCGACCAAGGAAATGCTGGCCGTGATCCTTGAAACGCAAGGCAATACCCATGCCAGCGTGGCCAGTTACAACAACCACTGGGGCGTTCCGCTGACCCTTGCACGGATGCCGCGCGACACTGAATTCGCGGTGATCGAGATTGGCATGAACCATCCGGGCGAGATTGCCCCGCTGGCCCGACAGGCCCGCCCGCATGTGGCGCTGGTTACAACCGTGGCGGCGGTGCATTTGGAAGCCTTCGAGTCAGTCGCTGGCATCGCCCATGAAAAAGCAGCGATCTTTGAAGGGCTCGAACCCGGTGGCGCGGCAATCGTCAACGCAGATATCGACCACGCGGATATCCTGCGCCAAACGGCACTTGGGCAGGGGGCCGGGATCGTGGATTTCGGCCAAGGCGCAAAGGATTACCGGCTGACCGACGTTCAGCAGGGGGCGAACACCGTGATTGCCGAAGCTGCCGTTGGTGATCAGGTATTCCGCTTTGCGGTGAACTCTGCCGGTACGCATTTCGCCATGAACGCGCTGGGGGCCTTGGCTGCCTGCGTGGAACTGGGTGTCGATCTGGATCAGGCCATTGCGGGCCTGCGCGTATGGTCCCCGGTCAAGGGGCGCGGTGTACGGGAAAGCATTCCTCTGCCCGGCGGCGGGCAGATCGAACTGCTAGATGACAGCTATAACGCCAACCCGACCTCGATGGAGGCCGCGCTGGATGTGCTCGCCGCCTCACAAGGCAAACGCCGCATCGCCTTTCTGGGCGATATGAAAGAGCTGGGCGTGCAGGAAGAGGCGATGCACGCCGCCATGGCCGATGCCAAAGCGATGGCACATGTTGATCAGGTGCATTGTATAGGCCCGTTGATGCGGGCACTGCACCACGCGCTGCCCCCGGCAAAACGCGGCCTCTGGTCTGAAACCAGCACCGAGATGGCCGAACGGTTGCCTTCGCTGGTCAGGGATGGCGATACTGTGCTGGCCAAGGGCTCTCTCAGCATGGGATTGGCCTCGATTGTTGACGGTCTGCGCAAAATGGGGCAAGGGGGCGCGCTTGATGGGTGATCACGCCCATGCGCCTCGTGTAAGAAAGGTATTGTCATGCTGTACTGGTTGACCGCCCTGTCGGATGGCGGGGATTTCTGGAACCTCTTCCGGTATATCACCTTCCGCGCAGGCGGTGCCTTCATGACGGCACTGATCTTTGGGTTCATCTTCGGAAAACCCCTGATCAACGTGCTGCGCAGAAAGCAGGGCAAGGGCCAGCCGATCCGCAATGATGGCCCCGAGGGGCATTTTTCCAAGGCAGGCACGCCAACAATGGGCGGGTTGCTGATTGTCGGGGCACTTGTGACCTCGACCCTTGTCTGGGCGCGTCTGGACAACCCTTATGTCTGGATGGTGCTTTTCGTGACCCTGTCTTATGCGGCCATCGGATTCGCGGATGACTACGCGAAGGTCTCAAAACAGAACACGCAGGGGGTTTCAGGCAGGATGCGCCTCGCATTGGGCGTGATTATTGCCGTGCTGGCTTCGCTTTGGGCGACTTTGCACCATCCTGAAGCGTTGCAGAACCAGCTGGCTGTACCCGTATTCAAGGACACGCTGGTCAATCTGGGCATCTTCTATATCCCGTTTGCGATTGTCGTGATCGTAGGGGCCGCCAACGCGGTAAACCTGACCGACGGTCTGGACGGGTTGGCCATCATGCCAGCGATGATCGCCGCCTCGACGCTGGGCGTGATCGCCTATGCCGTGGGCCGCGTCGACTTTACCGAATATCTCGACGTGCATTACGTGCCCGGCACCGGTGAAATCTTTATCTTCACCTCAGCGCTCTTTGGCGCGGGTCTCGGGTTCCTATGGTATAACGCCCCCCCGGCGGCGGTATTCATGGGCGACACCGGATCGCTGGCGCTGGGCGGCGCGCTAGGCGCTATTGCCGTGGCCACCAAGCACGAGCTTGTTCTGGCTGTTGTCGGCGGCCTGTTCGTGGTCGAGGCGCTGAGCGTGATCATTCAGGTCCTCTACTTCAAACGCACGGGCAAGCGGGTCTTCCTGATGGCCCCGATCCATCACCATTATGAGAAAAAAGGCTGGGCCGAGCCGACCATCGTCATCCGCTTCTGGATCATCTCGCTGATCCTGGCGATGATCGGTCTGGCAACGCTGAAGGTGCGGTAAGGCTCCCGCCAGGTTCGGTGGGCCTGCGGCCCTCCTGCCACCTGTTGGGCCCGGCTCGCGCCGCAGCGCGAGCCTGACACGCCCCTTGTCATTGTGATTTTCTTCAGTGCAGTGTGGCCTCCAAATCCAAATCAAAGAAGGTGTGTAGAATGATCCCGGTCAAAGGCTTTTCAGGGCAGAAAGTTGCGGTTCTGGGATTGGGCCGGTCCGGTCTGGCAACCGCACGCGCCTTGCGCGCAGGCGGGGCGGAGCCGGTCTGCTGGGATGACAACCCGACAACCCGCGCCATAGCCGAAGGCGAAGGATTCTCCTGTGCCGACCTGCGCAAACAGGGGGCTTTTGACACTATTGCCACGCTCATCGTTTCACCGGGCATTCCGCATCTTTATCCCGAACCCAACCCCGTGGTTGCCGCAGCCTTGGATGCAGGCGTGCCAGTCGACAACGATATCGGCCTGTTCTTCCGCTCCTTCGCCGGACCGGAATGGAACAACTATGACACGCCTCCACGGGTCATTGCGGTCACCGGCTCGAACGGGAAATCAACCACTGCTGCTCTGATCCACCACATCCTGACCGAGGCCGGGCGCGAGGCGCAGTTGGCCGGAAATATCGGGCGCGGTGTTTTGGATATCGATCCGGGTGGCGATGGCTCGGTCGTGGTGCTGGAACTTTCCAGCTATCAGACGGAACTGGCCCGCGCGCTGACCCCGGATGTGGCGGTGTTCACCAACCTTTCGCCAGATCATCTGGACCGCCACGGTGGCATGGGCGGATATTTCGCGGCTAAACGAAGGCTGTTTGCCGAAGGCGGCCCGGACCGCGCGATTGTCGGCATCGACGAAACCGGAGGTGCGTTTCTGGCCGGGCAACTGGCCGAAGGGCCGGCGGATGACCGTGTAATCCGTATCTCGGTAGCGCGGAAGCTGACCGGGCCGGGATGGCAGGTCTTTGCGCGCAAGGGGTTTTTGTCGGAATACCGCAAGGGGCGGCAGGCCGGGTCTATCGACCTGCGCGCGATCAAGGGCCTTCCCGGTGCCCATAACCACCAGAACGCCTGTGCGGCTTATGCGGCTTGCCGGTCGCTGGGCCTTGCGCCGCGCGTGATCGAAGACGCGCTGCACTCGTTCCCGGGCCTGCCCCACCGCAGCCAGATCATCGCTGAGGCGGGCGGAGTAACCTATGTCAACGACTCCAAGGCGACCAATGTCGACAGCGCCCTGAAAGCGCTTATGGCGTTCAAAAAGATCCGCTGGATCTGTGGCGGGCTTGAGAAAGAAGGCGGCGTCGCAGCCCTGAACGCAGCAGCGGATCAAGTGATAAAAGCCTATGTCATCGGTCGTGAGGCGGCGGGCTTTGCGATGCAGCTGACGGTCGACGCGCAGGTCTGTACCACGATGGAGGCAGCAGTGGCGCATGCCATGGCGGAAGCCCAGGCGGGGGAGACCGTTCTGCTCGCTCCGGCGGCGGCAAGTTTCGATCAATATGACAATTTCGAACAGCGTGGCGACGACTTCACGGCGCAGGTGCAAAAACGGCTGGGCTAACACCGCACCTGCAACAGCCTGCCGGTACGTGTGGACATTTTTCAGTCAGATTGACACTTTGTTGGAATTGAGGTTGCGTCACCTTAAGTTCAATAAAGAGGAAGCGGAAATGTCTGCACGCAAAATTCTCTCCATCCTTCCCGTCGTTGCGCTGGCCGGGGCCTGTGCCAATAGCGGGGCGAATTATGTTCCTATCATCGACGGGCCTGTGGGGCCGAACTACCAGTCCGATCTGGCCAATTGTCAGGCGCTGGCGCGGTCCCGCCCGACGCTGGACAGCAACACCGCAGGCGCTGCCGCCATCGGCGCGGCCGGTGCTGCGGCAACCACGGCAATTATCGACAACAGCGCCAGCGATCTGGGCCGTGCGGCGGCCGCCGGTGCTCTGGTCGGTGTGGGTGCCAGCGCGATCAGCAACACCCAGAACCAGGAAGTGATCGTGCGCAACTGCATGCGCGGTCGCGGGTATAACGTCGTCGGCTAATGCCGCGCAAAACGGAAGTGTAGGTTAAATCTTGGCGGCAATGGCAACACCTGCGGCATGGCCTGATGACCACGCCCATTGAAAGTTGTAGCCGCCCAGCCACCCGGTGACATCCACCGCTTCGCCAATCGCATAGAGGCCAGGGACATCCTTGGCCTCCATCGTTTTCGACGACAGATCATCGGTATCTATTCCGCCCAGTGTGACCTCGGCAGTGCGATACCCTTCGGTTCCCGACGGTACCAGCCGCCAGTCAGACAGGGCCGCGACCAGTTCAGACAGCTTCGCGTCCGACTGATCGGCCAGATTGCCGGACATCGGAATGACTTGGCTCAGATACTCGACCAGCCGGGACGGCAGATGCCGCGCCAGTTCCGTTGTCAGCGCCTTGCGCCCGGCGTTTTGCCGTTGCGCACGCAGCAGATCGAACAGGGGCAGTTCGGGGATCAGGTTCACGCCGATCTCCTCACCTTCGCGCCAATAAGAGGACAGCTGCAAAACGGACGGCCCGCTGAGGCCGCGATGGGTGAACAACAGCGCTTCGTCAAAACTTGTGCGTTTGTTGGAAAGCCGCACGGGCAGGGAAACACCGGACAGGTCCTTGAACCGGCCATCCGAAAAGGTGAATGGCACCAGCGCCGCGCGGGTGTCGGTCACCCGCAGGCCAAACTGCCGGGCAATGTCATAGGCCAGCCCGGTCGCGCCCATCTTGGGGATGGATTTGCCCCCCGTGGCCAGCACCAGATTGGCACAGGTCAGATGCAGGCGCTGCCCCTCACGCTCGACCTCCAGCGCGAATCCGGTGCCATCCTTGCGCAGATCACGCAGCGCGGTCTGCACCCACAGCTCGGCACCGGCGCGGCTCATCTCGTCCAGCAACATCTGGATGATCTGCTTTGAAGAGCCATCACAGAACAACTGCCCCAGCGTTTTCTCATGCCATCCGATGCCGTGCCGGTTCACCAGATCGACAAAATCCCACTGCGTAAACCGGGCCAGCGCGGACTTGCAGAAATGCGGGTTTTGCGACAGGAAGTTGTCCGGGCCTGCATACATATTGGTGAAATTGCACCGCCCTCCGCCCGAGATGCGGATTTTCTCGCCCGGCGCCTTGGCGTGGTCGATCACCAGCACCCGCCCACCGCAACGGGCCGCGCACATCATGCCTGCCGCTCCGGCGCCCAATATGATCGTATCGAACCTCATGCACCGCCCTTGGCGTGGATTTTCGGCGATGACAAGGGTGAAACCCGGCGCATCGGGCCAGAGGCAAAGGATTTAGTTGTCAGGTGAATGATTCCCGGAAAATCGGGGCCTGCGGGCGGTGACACCCTTGCGCGGGGGCCGGTTTGGGCTGGTTGTCGGGATTTTGCGCGCGCGTCTCGGGGCGGGATTGGAAGCGTGCAGATCACAGAAAACCACTCCCGAGTCCGGTCAAATTGCGGCACCGTTCAGGTTGTGCGAGGCACCTGGTCCCGCCACGTGTGGGGCCACCGAACAGGGTGGCGACTGGCTTGACCGGCTGAAACGGCGAGGGCCGGGCAACGTTCAGATACTTTTTGGAGAATCGATTTCCGGTACCAGTCAGCCGCTGTCGTGTCATGCCGTCCGCCCGGTTTAGCGGCAACAGGAAGCTCCAATGCCAAAGGCTTGACCGGGGTCAGCCCTCGCGCACTCCTAACGGGAAGTCTTGCCGCGTCAGCCCGTCTTTCCCGCCAAGCACAAAGCGCCACAGATGCCGGGTAAATTCGCCAAATTGCACCGAAAAATATGTGCAAAAATAAAAATATGTCGACGGAAGTTCACTAAAACAATACAATAACCCTTATTATTTTGAACTTAACGCATTTTAGAAACCAAATCTCATCAGCGGGCCGATTAATGCCTCGTGATTTCCATTCAGGCCCGTGGCCCGTCCCGCGCAATGCAGCGCCATTCACACCCGTCGGCTGCATCTGCAATCACAACACGCCTCTGATGCGTGCCAGCCCGCCTGTTTTCGGGGTGGCACATTTCAACAAGTTAAAGAGTTCCGAGACACGATCATGGGTATTACTCTGAATTTGAACAATCCAAGCGACCTTCCCAAGGCGCGGCTCAGGGCGATCCTGTTCCTTGATGCATGTGATTACTCTGCCGCCGTCCGCGAGGCCGAGCTTGAAACACTGGCCAGAATCCGCCGCGATCTGAATTGCGTCAGCGATCTGGTTAACAGCTTTCGGGGCCGGGTGACCGGCCTGACCGGTGACGGGCTGTGCGCCGTTTTCCCAAGCGCGCGTGCCGCCGTCGAAACTGCGCTGGGGGTGCAGGATGTCCTGACCCATGCCCCCGACCGGTACGCCAAAGGGTATCGAATTGGGATACATCTGGGCGACACGTTCGAGGTTGACCAGCAGATCATCGGCGACGCTGTGAATACGGCGGCCCGGATCGAAAGCGTCGGCTCATCCGGCGAGGTTCTGGTCTCAAGCGTTGTGCGCAATGCGCTGCGCGGACGACAGGATTTCCTGTTCAACTCGATCGGGCGGCCCAATCTCAAGAATATCGGTGCCACGCTCGAGCTGTTCAAAGTGGCCCGCGCAACCATCGACGTCCCCTATGAGAAGGACGGAAAAGCACAGCCGGTTCCCGTTCCCACCAAACCAACGGCCTTCCGGTCCGAGCAGATGTCGTTCTCCATACCGCGCCCGAATTTCGTGATAGGTCTGTTGTCTCCGGATGTCGGTGGCAGTTCCGAAACCGCGACATTCGTGTCCAACATCGTCGCGGAACAGCTGTCCAAATCCCTTACCGAAACCGAAGCGCTCGAGGTTCAGGATTACCGGGTGCCGCAGGTCGCGCTTCCAAAGGAACCACTGTCGGCTGGACCTGATCTTTTCCTTCAGTGTCGCGCTTCGACCTGTGGCAGCATGTTGCAAGTGTCCGCCACCGCAATGCGGTCAGAAGACAGAAAAGTGATCTGGAGCCAGAATGTGGTGGCCGATCAGGGTGACTTTCTGGGGCAAAACTGCTCGGGTCTGACATCGTTCATCAGCTATGCCACCGACGCTTTGCTGACGGCTTTGCTGAACGGGCGTCACATGCGCGACCCGGCCTCCCATCACGCGGCGAAAACCGCCGTTGCCGCCGTGCATCACCTGCTGACGATGACGGGGCCGGGGCTGGACCAGCTCGAGGCGGATATTCTGGCGGCTTACGAGCTTGATCCCAAGCCGGTCTACCTTGCGTGGCTGGCTTATGTCACAACATTCAAGGTCGGCGAACGGTACGGAACCTGGGATGCTACACTGGAAGCGCAGGCGCGCGATCTGGCCCGCCGCGCTGTCGAGGCTGACCCGGATAACGGCACTGTTCTGGGCCTTGTCGCCCACGTGCATTCCTACGTGTTCCGAGAGTTTTCGGTGGCGCAGGATCTGGTCGACCGTGCGCTCGAGCTCAGCCCGTATCGTGCGATGAGCTGGGATTCCGCCGCCATGCTCTATTGCTACACGGATCGTCCGGCGCTGGCAGTGGAAGCTGCGCAGAAGGCACGGCTTATCGGACGGCACAGCCCGTACCGGCATCTGTTTGACGGGGCAGGATGTGTCGCCGCGCTGGTCAATGGCGAGTTCGAGAAATCCATCAGGTTCGGCGAATCCGTGATGGAGGTTCAACCGCAGTTCAAGACCGTCATGCGCTATCTGGCTGCGGCTTACGGGCACGCAGGTGACCAGCAGCGAGGCGAGTTCGCCTTGCAGCGGCTGACCAATCTGGAACCGGACATGTCGCTGGCCTGCATCCAGCAGGACCGGTTCCCGGTGCCAACACGGTTCAGCGCGCAACTGATGGAAAGCGGCCTGTCCAGGATCGGATTGCCGCAACACGCTTGAAGTAGGGGTAAAAGTAGGGGGTTTACTTATGTCTTACGTTTCCACGCTCAACGGTTTTGGCATGATGGTCCGACGTGGTGAGCTGATCTCGTGCAAAGTAATCAGATTGATGAACCTTGCCAGAAACTCCAGAGGCCTCAGCACCACATCGGGAGAGAACCGATCAGCGCTGGACAACTTCATTTACGACGCGCAGCGGAAAACCTTTATTGAATACCTCAATGTTATCCATGAACTGAATCCCGATTTGGTGGATAATAGGAAACTGCGCGACCTTACTGATTTCATGGAGAACGAAGAGTTCATTGATCCCTTCAGATCCGAAAGCCGCGTAAAAGATGCAAAAGACGATGAGATCGGGAAACGTTCTGCCCTCGGCGCGGCCTCAATCGCGATGAGCGCATCTTCGGCGTTTGCTTTGAATCGAAACAGGAATCGCAACAGAAACCGCAATCGCAACAGAAACCGCAACCGAAACAGAAATCGCAATCGCAACCGGAACCGCAGCGATTTTGACTTTGGCGGTAGTGATGCCTCCTTCGGCTGGCGCGAGATGCGCGATCTGTGCCGGATCGGAATGCTGCCCGCATCCGGTCTGCTGGGCAAGGTCTGGGAAAACATCGACCTTCTGCCGCCCCCGGGCCCTGACGAAAGCATGAAGGAAACCGAATACCTGCTGATCCTGCAAGGTCGGCTCAAATGGTCAAATCAGGCGACACGGCGCGAGGAAATCGTGGCGCAGGCTGGCTTTGGTATTGATGACTATCTCAGCCCGCTGGGCATTGACGAGCAGGGTGGCTTTGATGCGACACGTGCGCTGATGACGATCCTGCTGGAACTGACGAATGAGATTGGCCTGACCTACAAGAACCGCTTCAGTCGGCCCAGACCCAATATCATCCAGCCGCTGATCCGGCCCTTTATCCCGGTGCCTTTTCATGCGGCTTACCCCTCGAACCATTCCTACCAATCCTTCGCAATTGCCGAACTGTTCTCGCGGCTGATCCCTGAACATCCGGGCACTGTCGCTTTGTTCCACCGCGCCCAGCGGATTGCTGAAAACCGCGAATGGGCTGGTCTGCACTACCCAAGCGACACAGCCGCCGGACGAAGTCTGGCCAGAAAAACCGTGGCTTACCTGACCGAGGTTCTGGACGAACTGATGGACGAAGCACAAGACGAATGGCTGGGTTAAGGATCAACGCGAGGTGACGAAATGACCGCAGGAAACGAAGACTACGCACGATATTACTATCTCTGGCATCTGGTCGCGATCAAAGCCTTGACCGTCAAGGCGCCCCCGCCCGCTGACGGAGAGACCTGCCCGGAAATCGACAGCGCGATCTGGGATTTCACAGGCCCTGCTCTGGCCGAGGCGAAGATCGCCCTGATCGACATGGGCGTGGCCCCGCATCACCCAAACCTGAAAGCGCCGGACACCGGACCGGTTCCGGCGGACAGGGTCATTCGGGACGAAGCCCTTGATCTGGCCAGCCACCCGTTCGGTGTCAAATACATCGACCGGTCGGCCGTTGGGGCAGGGGCAGAACATATCGAAGAACATGTGCAACATCTGTCGGGCATTCAGAACCCCTTGGGCATTCCGGGCCTGACGTCGCAGGAACAGCGGGTGATTGCCGGGCTGAGATCGGGGTTTGGTGTTAAGCGTTACATCGATGCTTATGATGATCGCTATGCCGGGCACGGCACCAGCTGTGCCGGGCTGGCTTGCGGAACCAGCTTTGCGGCGGACCAATTCGGCAATACCGGCAATATCGCGGCGTATTACGGGGTTGATCCCAAAAGCAGGATTATTCCGATCACGACGTCGATCTCACCCAGCCCGGAAGAGTTGATTGCGGCGTTTCTTTATGCTCATGAAAAGGATGTTCATGTCATCCTGTTTCCGCGCGACATAGCGAACCCGGACCATTGGCCCGGGTATGATGACCGTCCTGCCACTGTTACCGAACCGTTCTATCCGGGTCTGGACAGGCACGAAAAGACGCGCCTGCACGAGACGATGCGCGATGAACCCGACGGTGACGCGCGCGATATTTCAGTGGCGTGGTCGACGCTCCACAAGGTCGTCGAATGGGTCAGCACGAAAATTCCGGTGGTCTGCGCGGCTGGCAATGACGGTCGAAGTGAATTGATTTACCCCGCCAGCCTGTCCGGTGATCCAGCCAACGGGATCATTTCCGTGGGGGCCGTCAACTATAATGGCTACCGGTCCGGGTATTCGAACTATTCTGCTGATCTGACCGTGTCCGCCCCCTCGGATGACGGTGAGATATACAACCGCTATCAAATTCGTCTGGACCGTGATGCAGCCTCGGCCACTGATTTCCATCTGGAGGATCGGGCCGCTCTTCCCAAACATCACCTCAAACGCGATGGCAGTGGTGACGCGATCCCGATTGTCGATTTCGCACCTCAACGGTTGGTGACGTTGGACGTGCCGGGCCCCCGGGGTTATGTCGAAGGCAGCCTTGCCGCGGCTGTCGAAACCCGAAAAAAGGCCGTGGACGATCCTGCTGGTCTGTATACCGAATTCGGCGGCACTTCGGGGGCTTCGGCCCTTGTTGCCGGGGCAATCGCGATGATGCAACGAAAGTCGCCCAATGTTCTCAATGGGGTGCAGATCAAAGCCATCTTCAAGAACCTCGAAACATCTGCAACGCGTTTCAATAATGCCCACTGGTATTGGTCCTCGGCCGCAGGAACCCTGCAAGCTGATGCGATCAACGGTTACACGCCTCCCCCCAGGGCCGAACTGTTCGGTGTGGCGGGGCTGCTGGATGTGCCGCTGCTGCTGACCAAAGTCTGACAGCCCGCCGCCTCCCGCCCGATGGCCGTCGCAACACGGTTGACAGGTGGTCTGGGTCTGCGGCGCGGGTCTTGCGCGGGAAATCCCGATTTGCCCGCGAACAGGCTGGCCTGATCGCCAAATTGCATGTAGACTCGTAGCCAGACCCCGAAAACGGGGCGTTAACGAGGCAGAGAGTGGCGGTATCTCATGACTGAGATGGTGTATGGCGCGGTCCAGGACCAGCGCGGAGAACCGATTCTACCGAAGTGGTGGCGTACTATCGATCGCTGGACGATGTCCTGCGTTCTGATCCTGTTTACCATCGGGCTGTTGCTGGGGCTGGCCTCTTCGCCGCCACTGGCCGGTCGCAACGGGTTCGACCCCTTCCATTATGTCGAGCGTCAGGCCTTGTTCGGCGGATTGGCGCTGATCGCGATGCTGCTGACTTCGATGATGTCTCCAACCTTGGTGCGGCGTCTGGCCGTTCTGGGTTTTCTGGGGGCCTTCGTCGCTCTGGTCTTCCTGCCGGTGTTTGGAACGGATTTCGGCAAGGGTGCGGTGCGTTGGTATTCGCTGGGCTTTGCCTCGCTGCAACCGTCCGAGTTTCTGAAACCCGGCTTTGTCGTCGTGGCCGCTTGGCTGCTGGCGGCCTCACAGGAAATCAATGGCCCTCCGGGGCGGTTGTGGTCCTTTGCGCTCTGCATGGCCATCGTGGCCATGCTGGTGATGCAACCCGATTTCGGTCAGGCCTGCCTGATCCTGTTCGGCTGGGGCGTCATGTATTTCGTAGCCGGGGCCCCGATGCTGCTGTTGCTGGGCATGGCCGGTGTTGTCGTTCTGGGCGGGATGCTGGCCTATTCGAATTCTGAACACTTTGCCCGCCGCATCGACGGCTTTCTGAATCAAGAGGTCGATCCGACCACCCAGCTGGGCTATGCCACCAACGCCATCCGCGAAGGTGGCTTGTTCGGCGTCGGCGTGGGGGAAGGGCAGGTGAAATGGTCGCTGCCCGATGCCCATACCGATTTCATCATCGCCGTCGCGGCCGAGGAATACGGCCTGATCCTCGTCATGATCATCATTGCGCTTTATGCGCTGATCGTCGTGCGCTCGCTGCTGCGGCTGATGCGCGAACGCGACATGTTCATTCGTCTGGCCGGTACCGGTCTGGCCTGCATGTTTGGCGTTCAGGCGATGATCAACATGGGTGTTGCGGTGCGTCTGCTGCCCGCCAAGGGCATGACTTTGCCGTTCGTCAGCTATGGCGGCTCGTCCCTGATTGCTGGCGGTATTGCCGTTGGCATGCTGCTGGCCTTCACCCGAAACCGCCCACAGGGCGAACTAGGCGATATTCTGCGCGGACGAGGATAATGGGGAACCCTTACCTGTTGATTGCGGCTGGCGGCACCGGGGGCCATATGTTCCCCGCTCAGGCGCTGGCCGAGGCGATGCTGCACAAGGGCTGGCGCGTGCGCCTGTCCACCGACCCGCGCGGCGCGCGCTATACCGGTGGCTTTCCCCATTCGACCGAAATTGTCGAGGCGTCCTCGGCCACCTTCGCCCGTGGCGGTCTGGCGGCAAAGGCGATGGTTGGCCCGATTATCGCTGGTGGTGTCACCAGCATGATCTTCCAGATGATGCGCGACAAACCCGATGTTGTCGTGGGCTTTGGCGGTTATCCGTCGATCCCGGCGCTGGGCGCCGCGTCCCTGCTGAAAATACCGCGGATGATCCATGAACAGAACGGGGTACTGGGCCGCGTGAACCAGCTGTTTGCAACCCGCGTTGCGCAAGTGGCCTGCGGCGTCTGGCCGACGGATCTGCCCGAAGGCGCGCATGGCATTCACACCGGCAACCCGGTGCGTGCCGCGGTTCTGGACCGTGCCGCCGCCGGGTATATCCCGCCGGGTGACTATCCGATGTCGGTTCTGGTGATGGGTGGCTCGCAGGGCGCGCGCATCCTCAGCGATATAGTGCCCGGTGCGATTGCCGCGCTGCCCGAAGACCTTCGCGCGCATATCCGTGTCTCGCATCAGGCGCGGGATGAAGATGGCGAACGGGTCAGCGCATTTTACCAAGACCATGGTATCCGCGCCGACGTTCAGCCCTTCTTCGATGACATTCCCCGCCGCATGTCGGATGCGCAGCTGGTGATCTCGCGCTCGGGCGCGTCCAGCGTGGCCGATATCTCGGTCATCGGTCGTCCTTCGATCCTGATCCCGTTTGCTGCTGCCGCCGGGGATCATCAGACCGCCAACGCGCGCGGGCTGGTGCAGGCCGGCGGGGCCATCATGATCCCGGAAAATGCGCTTGACGTTCCCACGCTGACACAGCAAATCACCACGGTTCTTACGAACCCCGAAGCCGCACAGAAAATGGCCCATGGCGCTCTGTCGGTCGGGGCGCCCGATGCCACCCAGCGTCTGGTCGCTCTGGTCGAGCAGCTGGCGCAGAAGGAGACCACATGAACCCAGCAACCAAACTACCGCAGGACGTAGGGCCGATCCACTTCGTGGGCATCGGCGGGATTGGTATGTCGGGCATCGCCGAGGTGCTGCTGAACCTGGGGTATCAGGTGCAGGGCTCCGATCTGAAAGCCTCGAAGATCACTGACCGTCTGGCCAGTTTGGGGGCCGAGATTTTCGTCGGCCAGCGCGCCGAAAACCTTGAAAACGCGGCCGTCGTGGTGGTCTCGACTGCGATCAAACCGGGCAACCCGGAGCTTGACCAAGCCCGCGCCCGAGGGCTGCCGGTTGTCCGCCGCGCCGACATGCTGGCCGAACTGATGCGCCTGCGCTCGAACATTGCCATTGCCGGAACACACGGCAAGACCACCACGACGACCATGATGGCCGAACTGATGGTGGCAGGCGATTTCGATCCGACCGTGATCAATGGCGGCATCATCCACGCCTATGGATCGAACGCGCGGATGGGGCAGGGCGAATGGATGGTGGTCGAAGCCGACGAGAGCGATGGCTCGTTCAACCGCCTGCCCGCAACCATTGCCATTGTCACCAATATCGACCCCGAGCATATGGAGCATTGGGGTGATTTCGACAGGCTGCGCGACGGCTTTTACGAATTCGTCTCGAACCTGCCATTCTACGGTCTGGCCGTCTGCTGCACCGATCATGCCGAGGTTCAGGCCCTTGTCGGCCGCATCACCGACCGCCGTGTGCGAACCTATGGGTTCAACGCGCAGGCGGATGTGCGGGCTGTGAACCTGACCTACAAAGGTGGCGTGGCGCATTTCGACATCCATCTGCAATACGAAGACAAGATGATCGAAGGCTGCACCCTGCCGATGCCCGGCGATCACAACGTCTCAAACGCGCTGTCCGCCGCTGCCGTCGCCCGTCATCTGGGTATGAAAGCTGCGGAAATCCGCGACGCGCTGGCCAATTTCGGCGGCGTCAACCGTCGCTTTACAAAGGTCGGGGAAATCGACGGTGTCACCATCATCGACGATTACGGCCACCACCCGGTCGAAATCGCCGCCGTTCTCAAGGCCGCCCGTCAGGCGACCGAAGGTCGCGTGATCGCCGTGCATCAGCCGCACCGCTATTCGCGCCTGTCCAACCTGTTTGACGATTTCTGCACCTGTTTCAACGACGCCGATGTCGTGGCCATTGCCGAGGTTTTTGCCGCTGGCGAAGACCTGGTCGAAGGCGCGTCACGCGACGATCTGGTGCAGGGCCTGATCCGTCACGGCCACCGCCACGCCCGCGCGCTGCTGGATGAAGACGACCTTGAACGCCTCGTCCGCGAACAGGCCCGTCCCGGCGATATGGTCGTCTGCCTCGGCGCCGGTACGATCAGCGCCTGGGCCAATGGCCTGCCCGAGAGATTGCAAAGAAAACAAGCTGTTTGACGCGTCATTTGTTTGTCGCACAACTTAAAAGTGTGATACTCTGACCGCAACAGTCGCGTGTCCTCGGAGGGGCGAATGGACTATTCGATGATCTTTGCAGCGCTTTGGGTGATCTGCGCCACCATCGTGGCAATGTTGCCGATGCGGCTGCAATTCCCGCCGGGGTTTGTCCTGTTGGTCTGCGCACCAATGCTGGTCGTGTGGCTTGGGTATGTCCACGGCTGGTTCTGGTCGGTCGCGGCATTTGCAGGGTTCGTGTCGATGTTCCGCAACCCCATCCGGTATTACTGGCGCAAATGGACAGGGCGCGAGGTCGCAGAATGACATGGTCTATCGCTCTGGCAGCCCTCTGGGGCTTTGCTGCCAACGTCCTTGCGCTGATCCCCAGCACCGACAACCACTGGACGCGCGCCTATATCCTGATCATCGTGGGCATTCCCATCGTCGGCTATGTCACCTATGAAAACGGCCCCTGGATCGGGCTGCTGGTGCTGGCAATGGGCATGTCCGTGCTGCGCTGGCCATTGATTTATCTGACCCGTTGGACAAAGGTGAAAATGCAGGGCATGAAGGCGGCCAAAGAATAACCGGCCAACTTCAGGAGGTCTGTCATGGCGACAATCGCCACATTTGCCTATCTGCCGCTTGTTTCCTTCGTTCTGGGTGCCGCTGCCGGGTTTACAGCGGGCCGCTGGCTTGGCCTGCGCAGTCTATTGTGGCTGATCGGGCTGACATCCGCGGTTGGTCTGGGGCTGATCGTCGTGCTGGCTGGTGTCGGAACGGGTGAAGAAGACAAGGCGTTCGGCCCGCTGGTCTGGTTGACTGCCGGTGTTCTTCCCTTCCTTTTCGCCGCAATCATGGGCGGGGTCGGTGGGCGCAGCCTGGCGGTGCGCGCGACTACATGACTCTGCTTCCCCCTGTTCTTCCCGATGTCCGGGGCCGCCTGTCCAAAGCGCGCAACCTGTCTGACCTCACATGGCTCCGCGTCGGTGGGCCGGCGGATTACCTGTTTCAACCTGCCGATGTCGAAGACTTGCAGGTCTTCCTGCGCGATCTGCCGGATGATGTGCCGGTCTTTCCGATGGGGGTCGGCTCGAACCTCATCGTGCGCGATGGTGGCTTGCGGGCCGTTGTGATCCGGCTGGGGCGCGGGTTCAACGCCATCTCGGTTGAGGGCAACGCCGTCACCGCGGGAGCTGCCGCGCTGGACGCGCATGTTGCGCGCAAGGCGGCGGATGCGGGCGTGGACCTGACCTTCCTGCGCACCATCCCCGGCTCGATCGGGGGCGCGGTGCGGATGAATGCGGGCTGTTATGGCAGCTACACGGCGGATGTGCTGCGCAAGGCCACCATTGTCACCCGGCAGGGCGACCTGCGGGACCTGACGCCCGAGGATCTGAACTTTCGCTATCGCCAGTCCGACCTGCCCGAAGGCGCCGTTCTGATTTCGGCCACGTTCGAAGGCCCGTCCGGCGATCCCGATGACCTTCATGCCCGAATGGAAGCGCAACTGAAAAAGCGTGACGAAACCCAACCCACCAAAGACCGCAGTGCCGGATCGACCTTCCGCAACCCGGCCGGGTTTTCCTCGACCGGGCAGGCTGATGACGTGCATGACCTCAAGGCGTGGAAAGTGATCGATGATGCGGGAATGCGCGGCGCGACACGCGGCGGGGCGCAGATGAGCCCGAAACACTCGAACTTCCTGATCAATACCGGCACCGCCACCGCTGATGACCTCGAAGGTCTGGGCGAAGAGGTGCGAAAAAAGGTTTACGAAACAAGCGGCATCACGCTAGAGTGGGAAATCATGCGGGTCGGTGATCCGCTAAAAGAATAAAGCCCCGACCGTCAGACCAAAACAGGCAAATTCAGGCGACGGATCAAAGGCATAAACGCAGTACGGACCACCACATAAGGTCCGGGGACATTGAGGCGCACATTGGGTATGTCGAGCAGGACAAACCCCAAAGTGGCGGTATTGATGGGTGGCCCCTCGGCGGAACGCGAGGTGTCTCTCAGCTCTGGGCGCGAATGCGCGGCCGCCCTTGTGGGAGAAGGTATTGAAGTGGTCGAACTGGACGCTGGTCCCGACCTCTATGCGCGCCTGTTGGATATTCAGCCGGATGTGGTTTTCAACGCCCTGCATGGCCGCTGGGGCGAGGATGGCTGCGTGCAGGGGATGCTGGAATGGATGCGGATTCCCTATACCCATTCGGGTGTTCTGGCCTCGGCCCTTGCGATGGACAAGCAACGCAGCAAGGACGTCTATCAGGCCGAGGGTCTGCCCGTAGTTCCCAGCGTGATCGTTCCACGGGCCGAGGTGACCCGCGCCCATGTGATGGAACCGCCCTATGTGGCCAAGCCCAATAACGAAGGGTCCAGTGTCGGCATCTACATCGTTCACGAAAACGCCAACGGCCCGCCGCAGCTGTCCGAAGACATGCCCGACCAGATCATGGTCGAGAAATACGTGGCCGGGCGCGAGCTGACCGTGACCGTCATGGGCGACCGCGCCCTGACCGTGACCGAGATCATGACCGATGGCGGCTGGTACGATTATGACGCCAAGTACAAACCCGGCGGATCATGGCACGTGGTCCCCGCCGACATCCCGCAGGATATCTTTGATCGCTGTATGGATTATGCCTTGCTTGCGCATGATGCTTTGGGCTGCAAGGGTGTCAGCCGCACCGATTTTCGCTGGGATGACAGCGCGGGTGCTGATGGGCTGTTTCTGCTGGAAACCAACACCCAGCCGGGCATGACACCCACCTCGCTGGCCCCGGAACAGGCCGCGCATATGGGCATGACATTTGGTCAGCTCTGCGCCTGGATGGTTAAGGACGCCTCATGCAACCGTTAATCGCCAGCCGCTCTCTGGAAATCCATCGCACCAAGCCCCTTGCCGGGCCGGATGCCGATTTTGCCTCGGCAGATACGGAACCGCATGACACCCAGCCCATTCTGCGTCTGCGCGGGGCGCGGGTGTTTTCCCGCACCGCACGCCGCAGCGATCCGGCCCCGTCGCGCCTCAGCTATCGTCTTCAGCGCTGGATGCTGACACCGGGTATCCGTCTGGGCGTCAAGCTTGGCCTGCCGATCTGCGCCATTGCCGCGGCAGTTGGCGTCTATTTTGCCTCTCAGGAACGGCGCGAAGCGCTTGGTACCTATATTGCCGATATTCGCACCTCGATTCAGGAACGCCCCGAGTTCATGGTCAACCTGATGGCCATCGACGGGGCAGGCACCAGCCTGTCCGATGATATCCGCGAGGTCGTGCCTCTGGATTTCCCGATCAGTTCCTGGGATCTGGATGTCGAACAGATGCGCGACACGATCACCGGGCTTGATCCGGTGAAATCGGCAACCGTACGTATCCGTCCGGGCGGCATCCTTCAGGTCAACGTGGTCGAGCGTCAGCCCGTGATTGTCTGGCGGACGCATGACGGGCTCGAACTGCTCGACGAGACCGGCGCGCATGTCAAGGAAACCACCTCTCGCAAGGACCATGCCGACCTGCCGCTGATCGCGGGCGCGGGCGCGGATGCCCATGTGGCACAGGCGCTCGAGATCTTTCAGACCGCCCGCAGCCTAGGCAATCGTGTGCGCGGGCTGGTGCGCGTGGGTGAACGGCGCTGGGATCTGGTCCTGGACCGTGGCCAGCGCATCATGCTGCCGACCGAGCGCCCGGTGCGCGCGCTGGAGCGCGTGCTTGCGGTGAACGAGGTGCAGGACCTTCTGGAACGCGACGTGGCCGTGGTCGACATGCGCCTTGGCCAGCGTCCCACCATCCGAATGACCAAAGCCGCCAGCGAAGACTGGTGGAATACAAAAGTGACACTGAGTAACGGGCAGTAACGAGCATGATGACCGATCTTTATCAGTCCCAACGCGCCATGCGCCAAATGCGGCGCCAGGCATTGCAACGCGGTGTGATCGCGATTCTGGATGTGGGCAGTTCCAAGATTGCCTGCCTCGTTCTGCGTTTTGACGGATCGGGCCGGCTGAGTGAAGATAACACCATCGGCTCAATGGCGGGGCAGACGGGGTTTCGGGTGATCGGGGCCGCAACGACACGTTCGCGCGGCGTACAGTTTGGCGAAGTCACCGCCATGCAGGAAACCGAACGCGCCATCCGCACCGCGCTTCAGGCCGCACAGAAGATGGCCGATATCCGTGTCGATCACGTCATCGCCTGTTTCTCGGGGGCCAACCCGCGCTCTTACGGGCTGGACGCACAGGTTGATCTGGATGGCCAGCTGGTGACCGAGGCCGAAGTGGGTCGTGTTCTGAACGCATGCGACGTGCCGGATTACGGCGACGGGCGCGAGGTGCTGCACGCACAGCCGGTCAACTTTGCGCTCGACAACCGCTCGGGCCTGATCGACCCGCGCGGGCAGATGGGCCAAAGCCTTGCGGTCGATATGCACATGCTGACCGTCGATGCGATGGCGATCCAGAACATCGTGCGCTGTATCAAACGCTGCGATCTGGAACTCGCCGGGATTGCGAACTCGGCCTATGTCTCGGGAATTTCCGCGCTGGTCGAAGATGAGCAGGAACTCGGCGCGGCCTGTATCGACATGGGCGGCGGTACCACCAGCGTTTCGATCTTCATGAAGAAACACATGATCTATGCCGATTGCGTGCGTATGGGCGGCGATCACGTGACCGCCGATATCTCGATGGGGTTGGGTGTGCCCGCAGCAGTTGCGGAGCGGATCAAGACGTTCAATGGCGGCGTTCATGCGACCGGCGCTGATGACCGCGACATGATCGATATCGGCGGCGATACCGGTGACTGGGAACACGACCGCCGCACAGTCAGTCGGGCCGAACTGATCGGCATTATGCGTCCGCGCGTCGAGGAAATTCTAGAAGAGGTCCGCGTGCGTCTGGATGCGGCCGGGTTTGAACACATGCCAAGCCAGCAGATCGTTCTGACCGGTGGCGGCAGTCAGATCATGGGGCTGGACGGTCTGGCGACCCGCATCCTTGGTCAACGCGTGCGTCTGGGCCGCCCGCTGCGGGTGCATGGCCTGCCGCAATCGGCGACAGGTCCGGCGTTCTCGTCCTCTGTGGGGCTCAGCCTATTTGCGGCGCACCCGCAGGACGAATGGTGGGATTTCGAAATCCCGGTCGACACCTACGCCGCGCGCCCGTTCAAGCGGGCCGTCCGGTGGTTCCGTGACAATTGGTAGCCCCCTGTACCGGGCCGCTTTGTGTGCGGCCCTGTTGCCGGGGTGGGTTTCGGCCCAGACCATCATCACACCCGAGGCATTTCTGGATGCCGCCGTCGGCAAAACGCTCACCTTCCATGAGATTCGCAGCGGCTATTTCGTCGGGACCGAGCAATTTCTGAACCGTCACATCTCGGTCTGGCGGCAAGAAGGGCAGGGCTGTGTCTATGGGCAGATCACCACGCCAAACGGTCAGATCTGCTTTCTCTATGACAACGACCCGGATGGTATTCCCGTCTGCTGGTGGCCCTTCCTGCACGAAGGCCGTCTGATGGTGCGTCTGGCCTCGTTTGCAGAAAGCGAAATCCAGGAGGTGCGCAGCATCACCGAAACCAGCCTGAACTGTCCAAGTGCACCGCTCAGTTGAAAAATCCGGTTGCAGCGCGTCGATTTATCCCTCAAGATATCCACAAGGCCCGGCAGAGGCCTCGCGGCAGGACCTGAGCAGTTTTCCGCAGTGTAAATGATGGTCGATCAAAGCGTGACGAACGGCTGAGTCCTCGCGCCGGGGTCGTCTGCCTTGTGATGGTCGCCGGCGTTTCCGCTATATCTGGCAGTACCTGCGAAATGCCGCCGGTTTCTGCCTTATTTCCTCCATATTTTGTGGTGAATCGCGATTTTTGACGTGACCTTTTCGCATCAGCCCGCTAGAATCGAGCAAGGATAGGTAAGAAAAACACCGCTTTGGCGGAACATAAATACAGGCGGACAGAGCATGACATTGAATCTTTCGATGCCCGGGCAAGACGAACTGAAGCCTCGGATTACAGTATTTGGCGTTGGCGGTGCGGGCGGTAACGCTGTCAACAACATGATTGAAAAACAGCTGGACGGCGTCGATTTTGTCGTCGCCAACACCGACGCGCAGGCGCTGCAGCAAAGCCAGTCCTCGGCGCGGGTTCAACTGGGTGTGAAGGTCACCGAAGGTCTGGGGGCAGGGGCCCGTCCGGCCGTGGGTGCCGCAGCTGCCGAAGAAAGCATCGAACAGATCGTCGATCATCTGGCAGGCGCGCATATGTGCTTTATCACCGCGGGCATGGGCGGCGGCACCGGCACCGGCGCTGCTCCGATCATCGCGCAGGCCGCGCGTGAGCTGGGTGTGCTGACCGTGGGTGTCGTGACCAAGCCCTTCCAGTTCGAAGGTGCCAAGCGGATGCGTCAGGCCGAAGACGGCGTTGAGGCGCTGCAACGGGTCGTCGACACGTTGATCATCATTCCGAACCAGAACCTGTTCCGCCTCGCCAACGAAAAGACCACCTTTACCGAGGCGTTCTCGATGGCTGACGATGTCCTGTATCAGGGCGTCAAAGGCGTAACCGACCTGATGGTGCGTCCGGGCCTGATCAACCTCGACTTTGCGGATGTGCGCGCCGTGATGGACGAGATGGGCAAAGCCATGATGGGCACCGGCGAGGCAACCGGCGAAGATCGCGCCATCCAGGCGGCGGAAAAAGCCATTGCAAACCCGCTGCTGGACGAAATCAGCCTCAAGGGCGCCAAGGGTGTACTGATCAACATCACCGGTTCGCACGACCTGACCCTGTTCGAGCTGGACGAAGCCGCCAACCGCATCCGCGAGGAAGTGGACCCCGAGGCGAACATCATCGTCGGCTCGACGCTGGATACTGCCATGGAAGGCGGTATGCGCGTGTCGGTTGTTGCAACCGGCATCGACGCCACCGAAAAAACGGCTGATGTCCCGGTTGCGCGCCGCTCGATGTCCGAGCCGCTGACCCGCACCGTTTCGGCCGAAGAATATGGTCGCGAAGAAGCACCCGCAGCCGCCGAAATGGCAGAGCCCGCGCCGCAGATGGAAGAAAACCGCGAACCTTCGCTGTTTGAAGCCGCGGAAGAGCCCGCCCAGCCGCAGTTCCAGCCGCTTGACGAGCGGGATGAGGACGATCTGCCGCCCCCAGCCTATCAGCCGCGCGTCGCCGAATTCGAGCCGCAGCCCGAGCATGTCGAACCGGCGCCCGAGGCATTTGTTGCCCCGCGCGCGCCTGTCGCAGGCACCCCGTCGCCCGAAGCACTCCAGCGTTTGCAGGCAGCGGTTCAGAAGGTTCCCTCGGCAGTTCAGCGCGCCGCAGCGCCCCGCCCGCAAGCGGCGGTTTCGCATCACGAACCCGAAGAACGCTCGCGGTTTGGCTTCAATCGGCTGATCGACCGGATGACCGGGCACGCCTCTGACACACCGGCCCAACCGCCGCGTCAGCAGCCCGTTCTGCGCCAGTCCGAGGCCACGGCACCGATTCACGATGAGGCCGACCCGGATCAGGATCGTATCGAAATTCCGGCCTTCCTGCGCCGTCAGGCCAACTGATCGCGGTAACAAAATCCACTCATGGGGTCGCCATCTGGCGGCCCTAATTCTTTTTAAAACAGTGGCTTACGAACGTGTAAGCAGGGTTTTGCCGATCTGTTACATACATGTTTCATTCGGTTACAAAGAGTGAGTTGAGCCTTGACGCGGGCTTCCTTAACTGAGTGTCCAACACAGCCCCAGAAGGCTGGACACCACTCGCCGAGGCCCATTTTGCAACATACGCTCAAATCTCCGGTCACGTTTAAAGGCGTCGGGCTGCACAGCGGCAAGCCTGCGACCATGATCCTGAAACCGGCGGCAGTTGGTCATGGCATCTGGTTCAAACGGACGGATATCCATCTGGGCGATGCGATGATCCCGGCGATCTATCACGTGGTCGAACGGACCCCGCTTTGCACCCGTCTGGTCAATGACGCCGGGGTGTCGGTATCCACCATCGAACATATCATGGCTGCTTTGGCCGGGTGCGGCGTTCACAACGCGCTGATTGAAATCGACGGCCCCGAAGTTCCGATCATGGACGGGTCTTCGATCGATTTCGTACGCGGTATCATGGCCCGAGGCGTGCGTCGTCAGGCCAGCCCGGTGCTGGCCTATGAGGTGCTGAAGACCGTCACCGCATCGCGGGAAGGCGCCAGCGCAAGCATCGCGCCCGCGGATGGGCTGATCATCGACTTTCACATCGATTTCGAAGACAGCGCAATCGGCAGCCAGACCAAGACGCTGGATATGCGCAACGGGTCGTTCGCGCGCGAACTCAGCGATTGCCGCACCTTCTGCCGCCGCATTGATGTCGAAGCCATGCGCGAAAACGGGCTGGCCCTTGGCGGTACCCTGGATAACGCCGTGGTCGTGCAGGGCAACGAGGTGCTGACACCCGGTGGGTTCCGCCGCGCCGACGAAGCCGTGCGCCACAAGATGCTGGATGCTCTGGGTGATCTCTATCTGGCAGGCGGGCCGATTCTGGGCCATTTCACGGGCGACAAGTCGGGTCATTCGCTGACCAACACATTGCTGCGCAATCTGTTTGAAACACCCGGCGCGGTGCGTCCGGTTCTGTGCACGCCGGAACAGGCCGCACGCCTGCCGGGGCAGGGCCTGATCGTAAACGAAATTCCCGAAGTCGCCTGATCAGATCAACTCTGACGACATTTGCGCCAGATGTTGCATAAGGCGTTTTGCACCGGAATTTTCTGTGCTAGACCATGGCTCAATTCGGGGCGAACCCCCTTAAGTAAGACGACAAGGATGGGCGGTATGGTTGGCAGCAAGGCGGCAGTCAGATTCGCAGGTGCGGTTCTTCTGGCAGCAGTTTTGACGGCATGTGGAAACGCAGGCGGCCTTTTTGGCAACAAGGGCGCGGACCGGGATCAGAATCTGGAAGGGTTCACACCGGAACAGATCTATACCCGTGGCGAATACGAACTGTCGCAGAATCGCTCGGATGACGCGGCCTGGTATTTCTCCGAGGTCGAGCGTCTGTATCCCTATTCCGACTGGGCCAAGCGTGCGCTGATCATGCAGGCGTTCTCGTTCCATTCCGACAAGAACTACGAAGAAAGCCGGGCCGCGGCCCAGCGGTATATCGACTTCTATCCAACGGACGAAGATGCGGCCTATGCCCAGTATTTGCTGGCGCTCAGCTATTATGACCAGATTGACGAGGTCGGGCGCGATCAGGGGCTGACCTTTCAGGCGCTGCAATCGCTGCGCACCGTGATCGAGGTTTATCCCGACAGCGAATATGCCACCTCGGCAGTGTTGAAATTCGATCTGGCCTTTGACCATCTGGCAGGCAAAGAGATGGAGATCGGGCGCTACTACCTGCGTCAGGATCACTTTGTTGCCGCCATCAACCGCTTCCGCGTCGTGGTCGAGGATTTCCAGACCACATCCCACACCGCCGAAGCGCTCTATCGTCTGGTCGAGGCTTATCTGTCCCTCGGCCTTCTGGATGAGGCGCAAACCGCAGGTGCCATCCTTGGCTACAACTACCAATCCTCGGAATGGTATGACGATGCCTACAAGCTGCTGACCTCACGCGGGCTCCAGCTCAAGAGCCGTGGCAACAACTGGCTCAGCACGATCTATCGTCAGACCATCAAGGGTGAGTGGTTGTAATCGCCATGGCATTAGGCTTGGGACGCTGAAGACCCGATGCTGCGCGCCCTTGATATCCGCGACATGCTGATCATCGACCGGCTGGAACTCAGTTTTCAGCCGGGCCTGAATGCGTTGACCGGCGAAACCGGCGCGGGCAAGTCGATCCTTCTGGATTCGCTGGGGTTTGTTCTGGGCTGGCGCGGGCGGGCCGAACTGGTGCGGCAGGGTGCGGCGCAGGGCGAGGTTGTGGCCGAGTTCGAGCTTTCCGCCGATCATCCCGCACATGCGATACTGGCCGAAGCGGGCTTGCCGGGCGGGGATGAGCTGATCCTGCGCCGGATCAACACCGCCGAGGGGCGCAAGACCGCCTGGGTCAATGACCGCCGCTGCTCGGGCGATGTGCTGCGGGCGCTGTCGGAAACCCTGATCGAACTGCACGGCCAGCACGATGACCGCGGGCTGCTGAACCCGCGTGGCCACCGGGCCATGCTGGACGATTTCGCCGGGGTTTCGGACCGGCTGACATCCGTTCGTGCGGCCTGGACCGACATGTCACGCGCCCGCAAGGTGCTGGCCGAGACCGAGGCCGCTCTGGCTGCCGTCCGAAGTGAGGAAGATTTCCTGCGCCACGCGGTTGCCGAGCTGGATCAGCTTGATCCTCAGCCCGGTGAGGATGCCGAACTTGATGCCCGCCGCCGCATGATGCAGGGGGCCGAGCGTATCCGCGATGATGTCGCCCGCGCCTACGCCCTGCTGTCCGGGGACGGTGCCGAAGGGGCGATGTCCGACGCTATCCGCTGGCTGGAAGGTGTGTCCGGCAACGCGGGTGGTCAGCTGGACGAACCGATTGCCGCGCTGGGCCGCGCCATGATTGAACTGGGCGAGGCGCAGGATGGCGTGAACGCCTGCCTTCAGGCGCTGGACTTCGACCCGTCGGAACTGGAACAGGCCGAGGAACGCCTGTTTGCCATCCGCGCACTGGCTCGCAAACACGACGTGGCCCCGGATGATCTGGGCGCGTTTGCCGACACTCTGCGCACCCGCCTCAACCAGTTGGAAGCAGGCGACGCCGACCTGGCGGACAGACGCGCCGCTTTGGACGCGGCACAAAAGGCTTATGACAATGCCGCCGCCGACCTCAGCGCGGCCCGCGCAGCTGCTGCAGGGCGGCTGGATGCCGCCGTCATGGCGGAACTGGCCCCGCTCAAGATGGAACGCGCGGTGTTCCGGACCGAACTCACCCCGACGGAACCCGGCCCCGAAGGGACCGACGCGGTGGCCTTTACCGTGGCCACCAATCCGGGCGCGCCTGCGGGGCCGCTGAACAAGATCGCCTCGGGGGGTGAACTCAGCCGCTTCCTGCTGGCGCTCAAAGTGTGCCTGTCGGGCGATGACAGCGCTCGCACGATGATCTTTGACGAGATTGACCGCGGCGTCGGCGGGGCCACTGCCGACGCGGTCGGGCGCAGGCTGGCGTCATTGGCACAGGGCGGGCAGGTGCTGGTTGTCACCCATTCCCCGCAGGTCGCTGCCCGTGCGGCGCATCACTGGCGGGTGCAGAAACAGGTCACGGACGGACAAACCCTGTCCACCGTCATCCCTCTGGCCCAACCCGACCGGGTGGACGAGATTGCGCGCATGGTGGCGGGCGACACCATCACGGACGAGGCCCGCGCCGCCGCCCGGGCTCTGCTGCAGGCCTGATGCGCCCGTGGCACGAATTGGCCTCACACTGTCGCTATCTCACTTTTATTAGGGTGCTCCGTGGCTTACTAAGGGTTACGTGATGATCCCCGAGAGCCAATGACCCAGTCGACCCGCACCGTTCTGCGCAACCAGCTCAATCAGGCTCTGGCCGCGATCAGGGATGCGTGGCGGGTGATGCTGCGCCGGGGGCCAAGCCAGATCCAGTTCTGGTTCATCGCGCTGGTCATTGGTATCGCTGCCGGATTCATGGCGCTTGGGTTCCGCAAGGCCATCCGCGCGTTGCAGGCCTATCTCTATGACACCGATGACGTCCTGCTGCTGCACAGCCATGCCGAGAAACTGCCGTGGTTCATGATCCTGATCATCCCGATCATCGGTGGGCTGGTCGTGGGCCTGATCCTGAACCGGTTCACCAATGACGGGCGCGTCAGGTCTGTCGCTGATGTGATCGAAGGGTCCGCCATCACCGACGGGCGGGTCGAGGTCAAGGCCGGCATCGCCTCGTTCTTTGCCTCGCTGATCACGCTCAGTTCGGGCGGGTCAACGGGCCGCGAAGGCCCCGTGGTGCATATGGCCGGGGTGATTTCCACCTGGGTCAGCAACCGCATCCATGCCGACGGGATCACGGGCCGTGACCTGCTGGGCTGTGCTGTCGCCGCCGCCGTTTCAGCCAGCTTCAACGCCCCCATCGCCGGGGCCCTGTTCGCGCTCGAGGTCGTGCTGCGCCACTTCGCCGTGCATGCCTTTGCCCCGATCGTCATCGCCTCGGTCGCCGGAACGGTGATCAACCGCCTCGAATATGGCGACGTTACCGAGTTCACGCTGGAAACGCCCGGATCGCTGCAATTCTATGTCGAACTTCCCGCCTTCCTGATCCTCGGCCTGATCTGCGGCTTTGTCGCGCTGCTGCTGATGCGATCGATCTTCTTTGCTGAAGATATCGGCAGCCATATCCAGAACCGCCTGTCCATTCCGGGCTGGCTGCGCCCGGCCGTGTCCGGCGCGATGCTGGGGCTGATGGCGATCTGGTTCCCGCATATCATCGGTGTCGGCTATCAGACCACGATCCGCGCCCTGACCGGTGATCTGCTGCTGACTACCGCGATCCTGTTTGCGGTGACCAAGACAGTGGCTGTGGCGATCACCATGGGCGGGCGCATGGGGGGCGGGGTGTTTTCACCGTCCCTGATGATCGGCGCATTGACCGGGCTGGCGTTCGGACTGATCGCCACTGGGCTGCTGCCGGATGTGTCCGGCACGCATACGCTTTATGCCTTTGCCGGAATGGGCGCGGTGGCTGCTGCCGTTCTGGGCGCGCCCATCTCGACCACTCTGATCGTGTTTGAACTGACCGGAGACTGGCAGATCGGCCTTGCCGTGATGGTGACTGTATCCATATCCACCGCATTGGCGTCGCGCCTTGTGGACCGGTCATTTTTCCTGACCCAGTTGGAACGCCGCGATGTCCACCTAGCCGCCGGACCGCAGGCCTATCTGCTGGCGATGCTGCGCGCCGGGGCGGTGATGCGCCCCATCGGGGATGACCGTTCAATCACTGCGGACGAGGCGCACGCCCTGATCGAACAGGGCCTGTGTATTCAGGCCAGCGCCACGCTTGAGGCCGCGATGCCCTATTTCGACCGTGACGACATACCCTGCATTCCGGTTATCGTTCTGGAACAGGACGGGTCCGAGACACCCGTCGGCGCGCTCTACCATGTCGACGCGCTCAAGGCGTACAACCGGGCCCTTGCAGCCACCGCAGCCGAGGAACATTCATAAGGCTCCCGCGACCGGGACAAGCGTTCCCAAAGCCTCCGTTGAAACCCTGTCCGGTGCCTTTAAATCTGTTCCACCTTCACCGAGTCCACCGGATAAAACGCCAGGTATCCCTTGATCTCGGCCACGGCGGAAACCGGGTCTTCATAACTCC
The DNA here is from genome assembly GCF_056531345.1 of Ruegeria sp. N7. Lineage (NCBI taxonomy): Bacteria > Pseudomonadati > Pseudomonadota > Alphaproteobacteria > Rhodobacterales > Roseobacteraceae > Ruegeria > Ruegeria sp. N7. The sequence continues at coordinate 172,983 of NZ_JBQFLR010000002.1, forward strand.
AGACCGCGTTTTCGGTCACCGAGGATTTGTTGACGATGGAAAAATGCGTCGCATCACCCATGCGGGCGCAATGCGTCACCTTGTCGGTCTGGTCCAGAAACGCCATCGCAACATCGCCACGCGGAAAGTAAATCACCGGAGCTTTGTCGCCTTCGTGCAATTCCAGCGCGTTGCTCGTTTCGCCCAGAATCGCACCGCCCGAACGGACAGTCCATTTGCCCGGCGCTTTTTGGATCGTGATCTCAGTCATCTCTGGTCCTTCCGTCGACGTATTGGGGCCTCTCCTCTGCCCGTTCTATGTAACAGGCGGGTGTCAGATCGGCGCAGTTGCGGCATCCAACCACAGTTGCGCGTCATGTCCCAGCCTTGGGCGGATTTTTTCCGCGACGTCGCGATGATAGGCGTTCAGCCAGCCGCGTTCGTCAGGCGTCAACATATCCACCATGATCAGCCTGCGGTCAATTGGCACAAATGTCAGGGTGCGCCAGCACAGCATCGCGCGTTCCGCATCGCCACCGGGCAGGGCCGGGGCCTCTTCCACCACCACAAGGTTTTCAATGCGGATGCCAAAGGCGCCTTCGCGGTAATATCCCGGCTCATTCGACAGGATCATGCCGGGTAGCAAGGGGACATGGCTGACCTTCGACAGGCGCTGCGGCCCCTCATGCACGCTCAGATAGGCCCCGACGCCGTGTCCGACGCCATGGTTGAAATCCTGCCCCGCCGCCCATAGCGGCGTGCGGGCCACGCATTCGATATCGCGCCCGGCTAGCCCTGCGGGCCAGCGCAGCATCGACATGGCAATCATGCCCTTCAGCACGCGGGTGAAGCAGGTCTTTTCCTCCGCCCCGACAGTGCCAATGGCAAGCGTCCGCGTGATATCGGTGGTGCCATCCAGATATTGCCCGCCGCTGTCCAGCACCAGCAGATGACCGTCCTGCAACCGGCTGTCGGTCTCGTCCGTCACGCGGTAATGCATGATCGCGCCGTTCGGACCCGTCCCGGCAATGGTATCGAACGAGATATCCTGCAACACATTGTCCCTGCGGCGGTTTTCTTCCAGCCGCGTGACCACCTGCGTCTCGGACAGGCTGCCGGGGAGCTGTGCGTCCAGCCAGCACAGGGTCTCGACCACCGCCACCGCATCGCGCAAATGCGCCTCGGCGCTGCCCGCGATTTCGGCCGGGTTCTTGCAGGCCTTGGGCAGGGCACAGGGGTCGCCGCCATCCACCATGGCATCGCCCAACGCGTCCGCCACGATCTGCGGCACCGTGCTCAGGTCCACCTGTACCGCACCGTCCAGCGCTTTCACCGCCTCCAGAAACTCCGCGGGGTTGTGCACCGTCACCTTCGGGTCCAGATGATCCTGCACGTCCAACAGTTTTGCCGTAGCCATGAACAGATCGACCCGGCCGTCGTCATGCAGGATCGCAAACCCGTGGGCCACGGGGTTGTAAGCGATATCCGACCCCCGAACGTTCAGCAGCCACATGATCGAATCCGGCAACGTGATCACCGCGGCCTTTCGCCCGGCCTGCCGCAGGTCTGCGGCCAGTCTGGCAATCTTGCTGTCAGCGGTTTCGCCCGCAAACTCGATCGGATGCGCCTTGACGGCCTGCATCGGCGGTTCAGGCTGATCCGCCCAAATGCGGTCCACCAGATTGCCGCAGCGCACCAGTTCGATGCCTGCGCCCTCAAGCTCGCCCAGCGTGGACGAGATCTGCCCTGCCGCGTGCAACCACGGATCAAAGCCCACCTTACCACCACCGGGCAACTGCGCTTTCAGCCATGTACTCAGGCTGATATCAGGCCACGGCACCGGCGTGAACACATCCGCGACCTGCGCCTTGACCTGCGTGCGATACCGCCCGTCGATGAACACACCGGCCATGCCGGTCAGCGCAGCACAGAACCCGGCCGATCCCGTAAACCCGGTCAACCAGGCCAGACGCTCATCCCGCGGGGCCACATACTCGCCCTGATGCGCATCCGCACGCGGGATCAAAAACCCGTCCAACCCTTCGCGCGCCAGCTCCGCGCGCAACGCAGCCAGACGCGGCGGCCCCTGCTCGGGCCGCGCGGTCACCTCAAAGGACTGGAACATACTACTCCTCCCTCAGCCGGGCGGTCGAAATCGCCGCCTTTTCATCTTTTGGGAAATACTCCCGCCGGAGGCAAGGCCAGCCTAGCTGACCTTCTTCATCCCCATCACCCGCGCCCGCGCGCGCGGATCACTGTCGAACAGGGCCGCCAGTTGTTCCGTCATCGCACCGGCCAGCTGTTCCACATCGGTGATTGTCACCGCACGGTCGTAATACCGGGTCACATCATGACCGATGCCAATCGCCAGCAACTCGACCATCTTGCGCTTTTCCACCATGGCAATCACATCGCGCAGGTGCTTTTCCAGATAGTTGGCGGGGTTCACGCTCAGGGTTGAATCATCAACCGGAGCTCCATCCGAAATCACCATCAGAATCTTGCGCTGCTCGCGCCGCGCGATCATCCGGCGATGCGCCCATTCCAGCGCCTCACCGTCGATGTTTTCCTTCAGCAGGCCCTCTTTCATCATCAGGCCCAGATTGGGCCGCGCCCGCCGCCACGGCGCATCGGCGCCCTTGTAGATGATGTGGCGCAGGTCGTTCAGACGGCCAGGCTGCTGCGGGCGGCCATCGTTCAGCCATGCCTCGCGCGCCTGTCCGCCTTTCCACGCCCGCGTGGTAAAGCCCAATATCTCGACCTTCACATTGCAGCGTTCCAGCGTCCGCGCCAGAACATCGGCGCAGATGGCGGCGATCGAAATCGGACGCCCCCGCATCGACCCCGAATTGTCCAGCAGCAGCGTGACAACCGTATCGCGGAACTCGGTATCCTTCTCGACCTTGAAACTCAGCGGAGTGGTGGGGTTCGCGACCACTCGTGCCAATCGGCCCGCGTCCAGAATGCCTTCCTCGCGGTCGAACTCCCAGCTGCGGTTCTGCTGCGCCTGCAGCCGACGTTGCAGCTTGTTGGCCAAACGGCTCACCGCGCCTTTCAGCGGTTCAAGCTGCTGATCCAAATAGGCCCGCAGCCGTTCCAGTTCCGCAGGCTCGGCCAGATCTTCGGCCGCAATCTCTTCATCATGCGTGCTCAGATAGACCTTGTAATCCGGGTCCGCTTCGGATGCGGGCGGCGGGGCAGGCGGCTCCAGCGGCGCTTCGCCATCAGGCATCTCGGCCTCGTCACCCAGCTCATCCTCGGCCATCTCGTCCATCGAGACCTGCGCCTGAGATTGATCCTGCTGCTCTTCCTGCGTCTGCTCAGGCGTCGCATCCGCGTCCTGATCGTCCTGATCATCCTGACCGGTGCTGTCGGGATCGGGCTGTTCCTCGGCGTCGTCCTCGGCCTGGTCTTCCTGCTCGTCGTCCAACTCGTCGGGGTCATCACCCAGCTGGTCGCCATAGCCCAGATCCTTGATCATCTGGCGCGCGAACTTGGCGAACTCCGCCTGATCCGACAGCACGTCATCAAGGTTTTCCAACACGCCACCGGCCTGTTCCTCGATGAACCCGCGCCACAGGTTCATGATATTCTCGGCCGCAGGCGGCAGATCGCGCCCGGTGGCCAGATGCCGGATCAGATATCCCGCCGCCACCGACAAGGGCGCGTCGGCAGGCTGCTTGCACTGGTCATATCCGCGCCGGATCGCCTCATGCCCGATCTTGACGTCGATATTGCTGGCGGTGCCGGGCATATCCCGCGCGCCCATCGCCTCGCAGCGCGCCGTTTCCATCGCCTCGTACAGGTCCCGCGCCATATCCCCCGGAGGCGCATAGCGCGCATGGGTTGCGTCATCATGATACCGGCGCTGCAACGCCAAAGCGTCCGCCGTGCCGCGAGCCAGCAGAACCTCTTCCCGCGTCATACGCCGAGACACCTGCGGCAGCCGCATCGACTCGCCCGACAGGCCCGATGGATCGACGGTATAAGTTACCGACAGCTCAGGATCATCAGCCATGACCTTGGTGGCCTCGGCCAAGGCCTTCTTGAACGGATCGGCAGGGTTGTCGTTTGGTTTACTCATTCAAAAAACTGCTAGGTTTTGCGTTTCTGGGTATCTTGAAGCCAGTCTCTTGCACTTGTCAAAAAGTGAGTGCGAGATCCGACCAGTTACAGGATCCTCACGGGGGCCAAACTGCTCAAGCTCCTCGCTGGATACAGGTCGTTTCCACAGGCTTTGTAGGTCTTTCCATCCAGAACGATAGTTCATTTTTGCGAGTAACGTGTGAAACGCATTTGACGCTTTGGTTTCGTTTGCGGATTGGAGACCGTTCTTGCTATTGTACGCTGCCCAATAGTGAAAAACTGACCCACAACTGAGAGCGCCGAACGCGTCTCCACCGTCATGAGAAGATATGAAGTCCTCTTCCAAATAGGCATTTGGGTAACGGTTTTCAAATCTGACCGGTGTACAGCCAGCGCATACGGTCGCAATGAGCGCAGAGGTGATGCTTGCCTTAACCAAGGCTCGCGCTCGCGGCGCTCTCCGGCAGTTCCTCGTCAAAGCAGCGCTGATAGAACTCGGCCACGGTCTGACGTTCCAACTCGTCGCACTTGTTCAGGAACGACAGGCGGAACGCATAGCCCACGTTGCGGAAGATCTCGGCATTCTGCGCCCAGTTGATCACGGTCCGCGGGCTCATGACAGTGGACAGGTCGCCATTCATGAAGGCGGTCCGGGTCAGGTCGGCCACGGTGACCATCTGGCTGACGGTCTTGCGGCCCTCGGCGGTGTTGTAATGCGGCGCCTTCGACAGCACGATCATCGTCTCGGCATCATGGCTCAGATAGTTCAGGGTTGAGACCAGCGACCAGCGGTCCATCTGCGCCTGGTTGATCTGCTGGGTGCCGTGATACAGACCCGTGGTATCGCCCAGACCCACGGTGTTTGCAGTGGCAAACAGGCGGAAACACGGGTTCGGCGTGATGATCTCGTTCTGGTCCAGCAGAGTCAGCTTGCCGTCATGTTCCAGCACGCGCTGGATCACGAACATCACGTCGGCACGGCCCGCGTCATATTCGTCGAATACGATGGCGACGGGGTTGCGCAGGGCCCAGGGCAGGATGCCCTCGTGGAATTCGGTCACCTGCTTGCCATCGCGCAGTTTGATCGCGTCCTTGCCGATCAGGTCGATCCGGCTGATATGGCTGTCCAGGTTCACGCGCACGGCGGGCCAGTTCAGACGGGCGGCGACCTGCTCGATATGGGTCGATTTGCCGGTGCCGTGATAACCCTGAATCATCACCCGGCGATTATGGGCAAAACCCGCCAGGATCGCCAATGTCGTCTCGGGGTCAAACTTGTAGGTCGGGTCGATGACGGGCACTCGGTCGGTGGCTTCGGCAAACCCTTTGACCTTCATATCCGTCTCAATGCCAAATACGTCACGGACCGAGATATCTTCGGTGGGTTTTGCGTTTACATCGATCGATCCGTCAGCCATTCGCCTTGTCCTTATCCTTTGGCCCGCATTGCCGGGTTTGAACCCGTGTGTGGTGCAACATATTGCGGGCAAGGGCAAGGGAAAGCCGCCCGCTCGGAAAGGTGAGCAGGTTTTTCTTTCAAACTGGCCCTATTGACGCGCGGGTGATCCGTGGTCGCGACAGGTACAAGACGAAGATCACGCCGCGTTCCTCAATGACAGCGCGGCCTGATCGGATGCAGATGCCGAACCATGTGTCCGAAATGCTGCATGCAGGTGGGCATTCGGCAAACTATATGTTGTGGAAAGTGACCTTATCAGACATATAAAATGGTCTTATGGGGCGTTTTATAAGTGATCGGGTGTTGGTGAAACGGGAATGCCGGGTGCGGCTCCGTCTGCTATGTTGCTCTGGGTCGAGTGATCAGCACGCGTCGATATCTGCCAGCATGGCCTTGGTGACGCCCGGTGGCATTTAACGTTCTTCTCCATACGGCCAGAACAACGGGCCAGAACGATCTCATCGTCCAGGACACGACACAATCCGCGATCATCAGCGGGTCGATGGTGTCGTTTGACGGGGGCGCGACTTTCCAGCCTTACACCTATCTGGGGCAGGGAAACTATCGCGGAACCGGACAAACCGGAGAGTTCATTCAGGTAGGCGGACAGATTTACGCCTGGGATGCCAATAACCCAACCGGTCCGATGACCACGGGCAACTGGAAGATCACCCCGAATGATCTGAACCCGACCGATCCGCCCTGTTTTGTTTCGGGCACCCTGATCGAAACGGATTGCGGCCCGCGCCCGGTCGAGGATTTGGCTGTGGGCGACCGGGTTTGCGTGGCCGGTGGGACCACGCTGCCCATCGAATGGATCGGCAAACGAACACTCAGTGCGCAAATCCTGCGCATCCGGCCCCAATACAACCCGGTTTGCATCCGGCGCGATGCGTTGGGCAAGGGTCTTCCCGACAGGAATCTTTACCTTTCTCCGCAACACCGCGTCGTTCTGGGGGGCTGGCGGGCCGAGCTTTATTTTGGCGCGCCAAGCGTGTTCTGCGCGGCCATTCATCTGGTCAACGATGATACCATCCGGCAGGTGACGACGGACGAGGCGGTGACATACTACCATATCGCCTGCGCCGAACATGTGATCCTCACCTCGCACGGTCTGCAAAGCGAAAGCCTGTTTCCGGGCGACATGGCGCTGAAATCACTGCACCGCGACGATGTCGAGGAACTGCGCGCGCTCTTTCCGGGGTTGCTTTCAGACGCAGGACCGCCCTCCCAAACGCACCTAAGCTGCCTGACCGGGCGCGAGGCGCGCGCGTTGCGAGACGTGTTCGCAGATTAGTCCCGCGTTGCGGAAATCGTGGCGCCACTGATAGGCGCGCGTACCCCGACAATACCTCGCTGTTGGACGCTATGGCGCAGTAGTTGCTAATCAGGGACCAATCAAACATGGATTGACGTCTTCATCCGCCGGGGATCACACCGGCATGGCACAGGTTTCAAGACCCGCTCAACCCACCCATTGCCCAATCGGCATGGGTCTCGATAACACTGGCTACGGCCAGCGCCTTTTCCGCGATATCCTCCGGTGTGACCTCGGCGAACGCGATGCGGGTCATCCTGTCGTGCATCGCTTCCGAGGTGTAAAACTCAAAGGCCCGCGTATTGCCGGGGCTGTTCCAGAATGCGGTAATCCAGATCGAGTCCCGCCCCGGAATACAATATGCACACCAATCGCGCCACAGACGCAGCACCAATTCGGTATCCGGGCTTGCGGCGACCTGTTCGAACAGCGACTCCAGCGGCCATCCTGCGAGGGCGAACATGCAAAGCGTATCGTCCAGGCAGCCGCGTTCCCGTTCCATTTCGCGTTTCAGATATGCACGCTGGAACCGGTCCAGAACCTGCCATTCCTCGGGCGACCAGTTCTTCGGGTTGCCGGTTTCAAACCGGTTCAGGCTCACCTCCAGCCCAACGCTGGCGGGGTCTTCGTCCACGGCCAGAATCTCAAGGATCCGGGGCAGCAGGTACCCCCATGTGTCGCGGGCTATCCCCGCAGGATCACAAGCGGCAAAGAACCAGTCCTGAACGTAATGCAGGGGAAGCTCGGAAATGGGCGATGTAAAGAAATCCGCCTCAATATCGGCGTCCATGCAGCAGCCTTCGCAAACCTCGATACTGCTCGGCTTTGGATAGGCGAAAACCCTGTAGGCTTCGCTGACGATGTCAGAAAACGGATGATCCGGCGGGATCTTGGCTTTTGGCGGTTTCTGCTCTTTGCGTGCCACGGTGCTTGCATCCAACACGGTTATTTCGGGGCAGGGGCCCGTCGGTATCACTCCTGAACGCTACGAAACCCGGATCGTTGCGTAAAGCTGTGGTCGCGTGGTCAAAGCGAAAACCAAAGCTCGTCCTTGCGAAAACCACCTTTCACAAGGCGATCCGCTTTCAACACATCCGGAAACTCGTCCTCCCAGTCGCGGAACCTGTCATTTGTCACGATACGCGCCCTGCTGTCCCGCGCGGCCTGCAAGATCAGCGGATCTGCCGGCGTGCCTTTGGGCGCGACCATGACCCGCTTGGCCCGCAAGCCCAGGGCGCGGCTCAGCGCCCGGTCGTTCATGTATTCCCCTTCAACCTTGTACCCGACATTCGCATCGAACACGACGCCCGGTTTGAACCCGGCTTGCTTCAGACTGGCCAGAACCTGCCGCAACGTCGCCAGATCCGGGGCGCCGTCTTTCCAGTGCATCACGTTTGACCCGTCCACGATGATCCATGTGTTGGCCCTGCGCCAGTCGAACCAAGCCCGGATCAAAAGGATCGTACTGGCGAACACACAAAGCAGGGACAAAAGGAACAGCCAGTCCATCTCGGTCGGATAGAACTGCGCCACGACCAGCCCGAAAAGAGAGGCAAGCAACAGTAAGAAAGGCATACGCACAGTGGACGCTCCGGGAAAAGCTCTGGTTCTATACCCTGCCACTATCGCGGGAATTGAAACAGGTTTCCAGACAGCATCCTCACAATCGTTTCAAACTGTGTAAACAACTGGCGATTGAAGGCGGCCTTACTTGAAATTCCGGCTGTCCTTGATCTGGTCCCAGGCCCAGACGACCTCTTGCAACTGCTCTTCCTGCGACCGGTCGCCGCCGTTCATGTCCGGGTGCAACACCTTGATCAGCTTCTTGTACGCTTTGCGCACTTCGGTCTTGGACCAGCTGTCATTGGCTTCCAGAATCTCGATCGCGCGGCGTTCAGTAGGGGGCAGGCGACGTCCACCACCACCCGAGGTGCGCCCCTTGTTCTGCGTGCTGTTGGCACCCAGAACCTGATGCGGGTCCTCAATGCCCAGACGGGCCCAGGCGCGCGCCTCCGGGTCTCCCATCGGCTTGGTTTCGCGCTCCCAAACCTTGTCCTTCGAGCGCTGCGCGTTCAGCTCGGCCTCGGTGGTGCCGTCGAAGAAATTCCACTTCTGGTTATACTCGCGCACGTGCTGCTGGCAGAACCAGAAATAGTCATCCAGCACATCCGGTGCCTTGGGGGCGCGGAACTTGCCCGGCTCGTCACACCCGTCGTGATCGCAGATCCGGACCGAGGTCTCGGACGCGCCCGACATGCCCCGGCGCCCACGCGGGTTCTTTTTCTTGGCGCTGGAAACGGACATATCGAATCCGAAGGGGTCTGATTTCGCCATGCTCTATCCTCACGAACGCATCTTTTCGACTCGGAGGCAGCAGTTTAGTCTAAGCAGCCGAAAGTAGAAGAGGGGGGCGGCAAAAATTTTGCCGCTGAGCAAAAAAATGAGCGTGACCGACGAAATCCGAACCCGCCTGCAAGCCGCCTTTGACCCGCATGAACTTGACGTGATCGACGACAGCGAAAGCCATCGCGGCCATGCAGGCCACAGGGAAGGCGGCGAAAGCCATTTCAACGTCCGCATCCGCGCCGCCACGTTTGCCGGTCAATCCCGTGTCGCCCGTCACCGGGCCGTGCACAAGGCGCTGGGCGACATCGTGCCCCGCATCCACGCGCTGGCGCTGGATATCGGAACCTGACGCTGCGCCCTATTCCGCGCTCATCTGCGCGGATGGGGTCGAGGCCGAGATCGCATATTCCTCATCCGTCATGACGTCTTCGATCCCCTCGAACAGAGGCGTCGACAGGTAACGCTCGCCCGTATCCGGCAGCATCACCAGCATGACCGATCCCGGCGCTGCGATTTCGGCCAGTTTCATCGCCACCGCAAAGGTCGACCCGCCCGAGATGCCGGTGAATATCCCCTCTTCCGAGGCAAGGCGGCGCGACCACTCAATCCCTTGCGGCCCCGGAACAGGGATCAGCTGGTCGTAATAGGAATTGTCGATGGCTTCCTGAAGGACCCATGGAATGAAATCCGGTGTCCAACCCTGAATCGGGTGCGGCTCGAAATTGGGGTGGCTTTCGGTGGGCTGGTGATCGTCGTTGCGCGTATTCACATAGCCTGACGACACGATGGCGGCATTTGCCGGTTCGGTCAGGATGATTTTCGTATCGGGCCGCTCCTTGCGCAACACCCGTGATACTCCGGCGACCGTGCCACCGGTGCCATAGCCCGTCACCCAGTAATCCAGCTGCTTGCCTTCGAAATCCGCAAGGATTTCCCGCGCGGTCGTATTCTCGTGAATATCGGCATTGGCGGCAGTCTCGAACTGGCTGGCCAGAAACCACCCGTTTTCCTCGGCCAGTTCCTTGGCCTTGGTATACATGCCGAACCCCTTTTGTGCCTTGGGGGTCAGAACAACCTTCGCGCCCAGAAAGCGCATCAGCTTGCGCCGCTCGACCGAAAAGCTTTCCGCCATCGTCACAACCAGCGGATATCCCTTGGCCGCACAGACCATGGCAAGCCCGATCCCGGTATTGCCCGATGTCGCCTCGACAACCGTCTGGCCGGGTTTCAGCCGCCCATCCCGTTCTGCCGCCTCAATGATATTCAGCGCCAGCCTGTCCTTGACCGACCCCGCCGGATTGAACGCTTCGAACTTCACATAAACGGTCACATGCTCCGGCGCGATCCGGTTGATCCGGATACAGGGCGTGTCGCCGACTGTATCAAGGATGCTGTCATACAGGCGTGCCCGCCCCTGTGTCTGCCGAATACCCATTTCAAAGTCCCTCCCGGTTGTCCGGCTAACATGCCACAGATTTCGCTGGGTTGATAAGCACATATCGCGCCCGCAGCGCCAAACCTGCCCGCAGGACAGCTGCTCAATCTCCGGTCGACAGCGTGTTTCAGGTGTGACCGCGGGTCAAACCTTGATCCGTCTCAGGCGTCTTTCTTGTCGCCCGCGGTATCCGTATCCTGGTCAACCTGTTCCCGGCTTTTCAACGACAAGGGCGGCTCATTCGCGTCTTCCGAAATTGGTTTCGGCGCGGCCACCACACCGGGGCCGGGGATCGGTTGGGCCAATGGGGTGTCGTCAAACTCGGGTACGTCTCCGATCACCGACGCATCGACTTCCTCGGCCACGACCCGCCGGAACACCAGCACATTGCGCCAGTTTGTGGTCGATCCGGTCAGGCCCGAGCGTTCCTCGCTGGGCAGCAGCTCGGCGCGCTGGTATTCCCAGCCGTCCTGCGCCATCTGGTTCAGAACCTGTTCGACCGAGACCGCAAAGCGGCCCTCGGCCGTTTTCACGCCCTTGGCTTTCACGCCCTTTTGCGGCGCGGGGACGACCTTGTATTCAAAAAGCTGCATCAAGTGTTCCTAAATACCTGTTCGCGCCAACTTACCACGCTGACCCCCGGGTGAAAGAGCCGTCGCCCGACCGGCGGTTATCAGCCCTGATTATTGCCGCCAGCCTGTGCCGCCTTGGTCACAACCGACAGACACAGCTCGGTCGCCACTGCCATGTCCTGTACCGAAATCCACTCCAGCGGCCCGTGAATGCACTGCATTCCGGTGAACAGGTTGGGGCAGGGGGTACCGAACTCGGTCAGGCGCGACCCGTCGGTGCCGCCGCGGATCGGGACCGACAGCGGCTCGATCCCCAGCTCGCGGCAGGCGTCGCGCGCCAGATCAACCGGTGTCATGTCGTTTTCCAGCCAATAGCGCATGTTCCGGTATTGGTGGCTGATATCGCAGGTGATGGTCGCGCGCGGTTCCGTGGCCTGCACGGCGGCACAGACCTGCCGTACGATGTCACGTTGGGCCTCAAGGCCCTCCATTTCGAAATCGCGCAGGATCAGCTTGATTTCCATCTCGGACGATCCACCGCTCATGTCGGTGACATGAATAAACCCGTCGCGGCCATCGGTTGTTTCGGGTGTCATGGTGGCCTGCGGCAAGGTCTGCACGATCTTCGCCGCCAGATGGGCTGCGTTCACCATCTTGTCCTTGGCCAGTCCGGGGTGGATCGATACCCCCTCGATCCGGATCACGGCACGGTCGGCCGAAAAGCTTTCATATTCGATCTCGCCCACTTCGGCACCGTCCAGAGTATAGGCGAAATCCGCCCCCAGATCCTTGGGCAGCTGTTCGGTAACGCCGCGCCCGATCTCTTCATCCGGGGTAAAGGCAATGCGGATAGGCCCGTGCGGGATATCCGGGTTTTCGATCAGATGCCGGGCCATAGTCATCAGGATCGACACCCCGGCCTTGTCATCCGCGCCCAGCAGGGTGGTGCCCGATGCCGTGATCAGATCATGTCCGATCTTTTCGGCCAGATAGGGGTTCTCGTCCGGAGACAGCACCAGATCCGGGTCGTCCGGAAAGGAAATGTCGCCACCGTTATACCCCTTGATCACCCGCGGCTTGACGCCCGTTGCATTGAACTGGGGGGCCGTATCCACATGCGCAAGAAAGCCTACCGTCGGGCCGGGTGCGGTGCCGGGGATGGTCGCGACGACCACGCTGTCACCTGTCAGCGTCACATCGCTGGCGCCGATATCGGTCAGTTCCTGCTTCAGCAGGTTCAGCATGTCGAACTGTATCTGTGTGCTCGGCGTGGTCGCCGAGGTCTCGTCGCTCTGACTGTCGATCGCCGCGTAACGCACCAGCCGATCTTCGAGTTCCTGATCAAATCTGTTCTGCATGATACCTCACCTCTCTGGGTCGGAAGAAAGGGTGCAATCACAGGCGAAGTCAAGCCGATGAGCTGACCCCATTTCTTAAGAAATCGTGGAAATCTGATTGTACAAACCTGACAATTGCCACTGGCAGGCTTGTACAAAATGTAAGGTTCAGGAACTCAGCTTCTTGCTGACCAAATCGTTAACGGCCTTCGGGTTGGCCTTGCCGCCGGTCGCTTTCATCACCTGACCCACGAACCAACCCGCCAGTTTCGGGTTCACCTTGGCCTTCTCGACCTGGGCCGGATTGGCCGCGATGATCTCGTCCAGTGCGGCCTCGATCGCACCGGTGTCGGTGACCTGTTTCATTCCGCGATCCTCGACGATCTGCGCCGGGTCACCGCCTTCGGTATAGACGATTTCAAACAGGTCCTTGGCGATCTTGCCCGAGATGGCATCAGAGGAAATCAGGTCGATGATCCCACCCAGCTGCACCGGAGAAACCGGCGACTCCGTGATGTCGTGGTCTTCTTTTTTCAGACGTCCGAACAGCTCGTTGATCACCCAGTTCGCGGCCAGTTTGCCATTGCGGCCCTGCGCGACCTCTTCGAAATAGGCCGCCGATTCCACTTCGGCAGTCAGCACCGAAGCGTCATAGTCGGTCAGGCCGAACTCACTGATAAAGCGCGCTTTTTTGTCGTCAGGCAGCTCTGGCAGATGGGCGGCGATATCGTCCACCCATGCCTGTTCGATCTCCAGCGGCAGCAGGTCGGGATCGGGGAAATAGCGGTAATCATGCGCTTCTTCCTTGGACCGCATCGACCGGGTTTCGCCCTTGTCCGGATCATACAGGCGGGTTTCCTGCTCGACCTTGCCACCGGCTTCGACGATGGCGATCTGGCGGCGGGCCTCGACCTCAATGGCCTGCTGGATGAACCGCATCGAGTTCATGTTCTTGATCTCGCAACGGGTGCCCAGATGCGAAAAGTCCTGTGTTTCCTGATACTTCTCATAAGCACCTGGCAAACAGATCGAGACGTTCACGTCCGCCCGCAGGTTGCCGTTCTGCATGTTGCCGTCGCAGGTGCCCAGATAGCGCATGATCTGACGCAGCTTGGCGATATAGGCTGCGGCCTCTTCCGGGCCGCGAATATCAGGGCGGCTGACGATCTCCATCAGGCAGACACCGGTCCGGTTCAGATCGACAAAAGACATGTGCGGGTCCATGTCGTGGATCGATTTGCCGGCGTCCTGCTCCATGTGAATGCGTTCGATCCGCACCATGCGCGCAGTGCCGTCCCCCATCTCGACCAGAACCTCGCCTTCGCCCACAATGGGATGATAAAGCTGGGAAATCTGGTAACCTTGCGGCAGGTCAGGATAGAAATAGTTCTTGCGGTCAAAGGCCGATTTCAGGTTGATATCCGCTTTCAGGCCCAGCCCGGTGCGCACTGCCTGTTCCACGCAGAACTCGTTGATTACCGGCAGCATTCCCGGCATTGCCGCATCCACGAAAGCCACGTTCGAATTCGGCTCGGCCCCGAATTTGGTGGACGCGCCCGAGAACAGCTTGGCATTGGATGAGACCTGCGCATGCACCTCCATCCCGATCACCAGTTCCCAATCGTGCTTGGCCCCGGCAATGGTTTTGGGTTTGGGCATTTCGTGTGTCAGGTCGAGCATGGCGCGCCTCATTTCCGCAGAAGTCTAAGCCTGCGTATTAGGCCCGGCAGGGCCTAGGGGCAAGGGGGAATCCTGACGCGTTCAGTTCTTGGAAAACTGCAGACCGGACGGTGTGAAGGTTACATCCTTGCCGCTGCGCAGTTCATCCCGGAACAAATCCGAGATGGCGCGCAGCGCGTCGCGCTGACCGCGCGCAGCAAACCGCTCGGGCGAGTTGATGCGGACAGAGTTGTTGAACCCGTTGGCGGCATGGGCCCAGATCAGGGGGTGAAGCTCGGTCAGGTGATCGCGGATCAGCCAGTTTGCGGTGTCGCGCATATGGGCACGGACATTGTCTGCCTTTTCGTTCAGCCCGCGACCATTCTGAATGGTGATTGCACAATAGGCCGACAACATATTGATCATCTGTTGGTCAGGGCGCAAACCTACGATATCGCGCAATCCTTCAAGGAAATATTCGACATCGACCTGCGCGCAGGCCTCTTCGTCCAAAGCGATGGCATCGAATTGCACCCACGTATATCCACCTGCGCCCCAGACATCCTGTGTCCGGACGGCATTGCGCAAGGCTTGCAATTCCAGTTCTGCGTAGCTGCCGAACCACCGGGGCAAAAGGTGGCTGCCCATCGCGCGCATGTGACGCTGATTGCGCGGGTCCAGTGTGATCAGGCGCTCGTACTCATCGGCAACGCGGGCGTTTGACTTGCGCTGCCCGGCCAACAGGGCACAACCGGCGGCCGCAATCAGAGGGCTGTCCGGTGCATCCGCCTTGCATTTGGGAAGGATCGCAGCGGCCCGGTCGAAATGAGCGGCGCATCGCGAGCGGTGCAAGGGCGGCAAGGCCGTGTCCGTGGCGTTCCCGCGCCAAGCCCAGGCCAGATCGATATGGGCCAGCGCCACAACAGCAGCGATCATCGGATCGCCGGGATTGTCTGACAACTCGCCTTCCAGTTCCGAAATACCACCCAGCAAATCGTAGTCAGATATGGCCTTGCCGTCCGACAGCGCATGTTCCGCAGCCAGAACCACGTCAGATCGGGCCCCGAACGCCAAAAGATCGGCAATCGGCATACCATCCGACACGGCAGCACGATCCTGATCCGCTGCACGCATTTCATCGGACAACTCGGTCCAGCGATCCTGTCTGGCCAGATAGCGCCCATGTTCGATTGTAGAATGTCCAATCAGATTGTCGCAATTCGACGTTGCAACAGGAATGTTGAGCTGCCCATGTTCAGGCAGGGCAGCGGCCAGCGCAGATTTCGTTGCGCACAGATCTTCTGAGGCGTCCGTGGGATTGGATATGGGCTGGGCAAACAGCGCCCTTAACGACCGAAACATGGTAAAACTCAAAACTGTAAAAACACTTAACTGAGTCTGAAGTCTGGCGAGGTATCAGGCTCAATTCAAGTAATTTGCTTAATAAACTTTGTTTTTTGTGTCCAATGCGCCCTTAGATCACGCAGTGTTTCAGAAAACAGTGAAATGATGACGGTTTACGCGAAAACCTGCCTGTTTCAGAATGGTTTCCAGATCCCGATGCGGCGGCAGAGACTCATCTGGCAGCCGGATTCGTTTCCCGGATTTCAGGACGATGGATAGGCGAACGGAAAAGTCCCACCGGGTGTCAAATCGGAAATGGTCGATATCCCGCATCGGGATATCTCCCTTACGATTGCCCGTGAACCAGCGCACCGCATCCCGGTCCAGATGCACGCCAGCGCTGGTATTCTGGATCACGTCCCAGATTGCGGGGAGAGTGGCAAGAGACAGCAGGCCGACAACCCACCAAGCCGCGTCGAACAGGATGACCAGCGCCAGCAGGGTCGCGTAGACACTGGCCAGAATGACCAGTGTTCGTGTGTTCCGGTTGCGGCGGGTAAAGCTGTAGGGTGTCATGCGCCGAGGATGCGGGATACCATTTCCGTCGTGTCGCGCGACAGGTTCGGTGTTTCTGCAATGCGAGAAAGCTGCGCGCGCATCTGGCCCTGACGCCCGGTGTCGTACCGTTTCCAGGTCTGAAAAGCTGAACACATCCGTGCCGTGGTTTGCGGGTTCACAGGATCAAGGCGGATCAGCCAATCGGCCAGCAGGCTGTACCCGGCACCATCCGGCTGGTGGAACCCTGCGTGGTTCATCGCCAAGGCCCCCATGACAGCGCGGAACCGGTTCGGGTTCTTCCAGTTGAAATCGGGATGCCCGGTCAATGCCTTCGCCGTTTCCGGTGTCGCCTCGGGGGCGGCCATGGTCACCTGCAAGCCAAACCATTTGTCCATGACCAGCCGGTCATGATGCCATTGGTCATAGAAGGCGGTCAGTTGGGCCTCGCCCTTGCGGGCACGCAACAGGCAGGACAGGGCTGTCAGTTGCAGGGTCATGTTATCCGCTTTGGTATACACAGCGGCCGCCATTGCCCCTCCGTCCAGACGAGAGGTCAGCGCCAATGCCGCACTGCCAAGGGCGCGTTTTCCGGATTGCTGGGCATCCGGGCTGTAGGGGCCATCAACCAACGCCTCGCTGTGCAGGCGGGGCAGCAGATCCTGCACATGCTGTGCCGTGGCCTGCCGCAGCGTTTCGACCGCCGACCAGATTGCCATCGGATCGGGCGTTTGACCGTGTTCATGCAATGCCGCAGCCAGTTCGGATTGCGTCGGCAGCCCAAGCATCAAGGCGCGATAGGCCGGGTCCAGCGTGTCGTCGCGCAGCACGGCCAGCAGCCCGTCAAGGTAATCGGCGTCCGGGGTTGCCTCGTCCAAGATCATCCGCAGCAAGGTGTTTTGCGCCAGCGATCTGCCAGCCTGCCAGCGGTTGAACGGATCTGTGTCATGCGCCAGCAGAAACGCGCGTTCGGCGTTTGAATGATCGTGTTCCAGGATGACCGGTGCCGAAAAATCGCGCAGGATCGAAGCTGTGGGCCTTGTCGCAAGCCCCGTGAACTGAAAACTTTGCTCGGCCTCTGTCAGTTCCAGCACTTCGGTCGTGCGGACCTCATCCCCGTTTGGTCCCAGCAGGCCAACGGCGACCGGGATCACCTGCGGCAGTTTCTCTGCCTGACCCGGTGTGGGATCGGTGCGCTGTTTCAGTGTCAGGGTAAAGGTCCCGTCGGCCCAATCTTCAAATACGGTCAAACGCGGCGTGCCCGACTGGCTGTACCAGCGTTTAAACTGGGTCAGGTCGCGGCCTGTAGTGTCTTCGAACACTTTCAGCCAATCCTCGATCGTGCAGGCCTGCCCGTCATGGCGGTCAAAATAGAGGTCCAGCGCCTTTGCATAGGCCTCATCCCCGACCAGCCGCTTTAACATGCCGATGACTTCGGCACCTTTTTCGTAAACCGTGGCCGTGTAGAAATTGTTGATTTCCTGAAAGCTTTCGGGTCGTACCGGGTGCGAGAGCGGGCCGTTATCCTCGGGGAATTGCCGCGCGCGCAGGTCTATGGCGTCGTGTATGCGTTTCACAGGGCCCGAGCGCATGTCGGATGTGAACTGTGCATCGCGGAAGACGGTCAGGCCTTCTTTCAGACACAGCTGGAACCAGTCGCGGCAGGTGATGCGGTTGCCTGTCCAGTTGTGGAAATACTCATGCGCGATGATCGCCTCGATCCGTTCGAAATTGGCATCGGTCGAGGTTTCAGGACTGGCCAGAACAGCCGAAGAGTTAAAGATGTTCAGCCCCTTGTTTTCCATCGCGCCCATGTTGAAGTCATCGACGGCGACGATGTTGAAGACGTCCAGATCGTATTCCCGGCCATAGACATCTTCGTCCCATTTCATGGACTTCTTCAGCGCCTCCATGCCGAAGGCGCACTTGCCTTCATCCCCCGGACGCACCCACAGGTTTAACTCAACATCCCGGCCTGATCTGGTGGTGAACCGATCAGGATGGGCCACAAGATCCCCAGCGACAAGCGCAAACAGATAGGCAGGCTTGGGCCACGGGTCGGTCCATTCGGCCCATCCTTCGCCCTTGCCCGAGGGGTTGCCGTTCGACAGAAGAACCGGCAGGTCGCCATTGATGCGCACGGTAAAGGTGGACATGACATCGGGGCGATCCGGATAATATGTGATCTTGCGGAAACCTTCCGCCTCGCACTGGGTGCAATACATGCCGTTCGACATATAAAGCCCCTCCAACGCCGTGTTGTTGCCCGGATCGATCTCAACCTCGGCTTCCCAGAGGAACGGGGCGTCGGGAACACCGGCGGTCAGGCCCTTGTCCGTGACGTCAGGCGAAACTTCGGATCCGTTGATGGACGCGCGGATCAGGTTCAGATCTTCGCCGTGCAGGAAAAAGGTGCGATCGGTCGCGTCGGGATTTGGACGAAACGCGATACGCGACGTGACCCGTGTTGCATGTGCGGACAGATCGAAGGTCAGGTGTACGCTGTCCAGCAGATAACCAAACGGAGTGTAGTCTTTCAGGAAGATCGTGGTGGGGGCAGCGTCGCGCATGGGGGCCTCGCATCGGTTCGTGTCTGGCGCGACGTTAGGGGCATCGTTCCAGAGCTGCAACTGGCCCCCGCCATTCCCTTGTTGTTTTTGAAACAGCTTCCCTTCGATCCGAATAACCCTAACGCAAAGTCGAAAGTTGCCTATCGGAAACTTTCGGCCTAAGTCACTTACGCATACAATGGCACACAATCGCGGGAGAGCAGGAAGATGAGTGGCAGACAAACCCTGAGCGGGCTGCAGATCGATCCAATACTGGCAGAGTTTATCGAGACGCGGGCATTGCCGGGTACGGGTGTGTCGGCGCAGGATTTCTGGGCGGGTCTGGCGCGACTGGTGTCTGAACTGGGGCCGAAGAACCGCGCGCTTCTGGCCAAGCGCGCCGAGATTCAAGGGCGCATCGACAGCTGGCATATTGCGCGCGAGGGTCAGAGCATTGATCCCACTGACTATCAGGCTTTTCTAAAGGAAATTGGTTATCTGGTCGAGGAAGGCGACGGGTTTCAGATCGACACGACGCATGTCGACCCCGAGATTGCGCTGACGCCGGGTCCGCAGCTGGTTGTGCCGATAACCAACGCGCGCTTTGCGCTGAACGCGGCGAATGCGCGATGGGGCAGCCTGTATGATGCGCTTTATGGCACCGATGCGATAGGCGATCTGCCAACAGGCGGTGGGTATGATGCGGCGCGCGGTGCACGGGTGATTGCATGGGCGAAAGCTTTTCTGGATGACGCTGTTCCTCTGGCTGGTGGGTCTTGGGTCGACGTGTCGGGACTGCATGTCGAAGAAGGTGTTCTTTCCCCAGCACTGGCAAACCTTGCTCAATTTGTTGGTTTCGGTGGCGCGGCAGACAAGCCGGATTTTGTGCTTCTGAAAAACAATGGCCTGCATATTCAGATCATGATCGATCCGACTGGCGCTATCGGTGCCACTGATCGCGCAGGTATCGCCGATGTCCGGCTGGAATCCGCCCTTTCAACGATTATGGACTGCGAAGACTCGGTCGCTTGTGTTGATGCGGCAGACAAGGTCGTGGCCTATGGCAACTGGCTGGGCCTGATGAAGGGTGATCTGACCGAAGACGTCACCAAGGGCGACACCACATTTACCCGCAAACTGGCAGAAGATCTGACCTTCACCACACCGACAGGTGAGCAGGCGACCCTGAAAGGTCGTTCGCTGATGCTGGTGCGGAATGTCGGCCACTTGATGACGAACCCGGCCGTTCTGGACGCCGAAGGGCGCGAGATTGGCGAAGGGCTGATGGACGCGCTCTGCACCACTCTGATCGCAATGCATGACCTGCAACGGGATGGGGGTAACTCAGTCGAAGGGTCGGTCTACGTGGTAAAGCCCAAGATGCACGGGCCGGAAGAGGTTGCCTTTGCGGTTGAGATTTTCGACATGGTCGAAGACATCCTTGGCTTGCCGCGCAACACCGTGAAGCTGGGCATCATGGATGAGGAACGCCGCACGTCGGTCAACCTCAAAGAATGTATCCGCGCCGCGAAATCGCGCGTGGCTTTCATCAATACCGGTTTCTTGGATCGCACGGGGGATGAGATTCACACTTCGATGGAGGCTGGCCCGATGCTGCCCAAGGGCGACATCAAGAACACGCCCTGGATTGCGTCTTATGAAGACCGCAATGTCGATATCGGTTTGGCCTGTGGCCTGAAAGGCAAGGCGCAGATCGGCAAAGGCATGTGGGCGATACCGGACCGGATGGGCGATATGCTGGAGCAAAAGATTAGCCATCCGCAATCTGGCGCCACCTGCGCCTGGGTGCCGTCGCCGACCGCCGCGACTTTGCACGCCACACATTACCACAAGGTCAACGTATTGGCCCGTCAGGACGAGATCGCAGCGGCGGGTGCCCGAGGAACGCTTTACGATTTGCTGACCATTCCTCTGCTGGGGGGCCGCAATCTTGGTGACGCGGAAATCTCGCGCGAGGTCGAGAATAATGCACAAGGCATTCTGGGCTATGTCGTGCGTTGGGTCGATCAGGGCGTGGGATGCTCCAAAGTGCCCGACATCAACGACATCGGGTTGATGGAAGACCGTGCGACCTGCCGGATTTCGTCTCAGGCGCTGGCCAACTGGCTGCATCATGGCATTGTCGACGAGGCACAGGTGATGGCTGCGATGCAGAAAATGGCGGCTGTTGTGGACCGCCAGAATGCAAATGATCCGGGTTATGCCCCTATGGCGCCGGGCTTTAACGGAATTGCTTTTCAGGCGGCTTGTGACCTTGTGTTCAAAGGCCGTGTGCAGCCCTCGGGCTACACCGAGCCGGTCCTGCACGCGCGCCGTCTGGAATTGAAGGCAGCCACAGCGTAATACAAAGGGGGCGATCCGCCCCCTTTCTTCTTTCGACATGCAGACACAGGAATGCACATGGAAGTTTCCCTTCGCAAAGCCCGCACCATTATCCGCAAAGCGCTTGAGAAAGGCCGCGAGATGGAGCTGAAGCCACTTTCGGTGGTTGTTCTGGACGCAGGCGGCCACGTCATCGCGTTCGAGCGTGAGGATGATGCAGCACCGGGCCGCTTTGCGATCGCGCATGGCAAGGCATATGGCTCTGTCATGCTGGGCATGGCGGGCACGGCACAGATGCAACGGGCCGAGGCGCAAGCCTACTTTATGGCGGCGGTAAACGGAGTGTATGGCGGGCAGGTCGTACCAGTTCCGGGCGGGGTCTTGCTGCGGGGTCGAAAAGGGGACGTGATCGGTGCCGTAGGGGTGACCGGCGACACGTCAGAAAACGATGCTGCCGTTGCGATGGCGGGAATTGAGGCCGCCGGGTTGGACGGCGAGATTTAAGTCCGACCATTGAGAGCAGCTCCGTCAAAGCAATGACTTGGCGCATGTTTCCGACTTGAAGTTTTAGGCGGGGAAAGCGTGCCGAGACTGGGCTGATTGTCGGGAGAAAATTTGTGCACCCCTGAACACGTCCCTGCGCTGTCACGCAGGAGGTGTATTCTTGCACGACTGTGAAGCTGCGGTTAGCTTCCTTTCCAAGGGGATGAATAACAAGGAAAGCGGAATGTCTCGACCCGTTGTTGGTATTATCGGCAACTCATACCTCATGAACGATCAATACCCGACCCATGCAGGGGGGACGATGAATTCGGACGCTGTGGCGAACGTATCGGGATGTTTGCCGCTGCTGATCCCCGCCGATCCCCGTTATGTGTCTGTTGAGGAGTTGCTGGAGGTTTGCGACGGCTTTCTTCTGACCGGCGGTCGTCCCAATGTGCATCCCGAAGAATATGGTGAACCTGCAACCGAGGCGCATGGAGAGTTTGACCGCGCGCGTGACGCGATCACCCTGCCGCTGGTTCGGGCCTGTGTGGAACGGGGTCAGCCGTTTCTGGGCATATGCCGCGGATTTCAAGAGGTCAACGTGGCCATGGGCGGAACGCTCTATCCGGAAATTCGCGATCTGCCGGGGCGGATGAATCACCGGATGCCGCCCGATGGTACACTTGAGGAAAAATTTGCGCTGCGCCACGTGGTGAAACTGACGGAAAACGGTGTGTTCCACGACTTGTTTGGTGCGCAGGAGGTCATGACCAACACGTTGCACGGGCAGGGGATCAAGTGCATCGGACAGCGTGTGGTGATCGATGGGCATGCGCCGGACGGAACGCCCGAGGCAATTTATGTCAAGGATGCGCCCGGTTTCACGCTGTCCGTGCAATGGCATCCCGAATGGGATGCGATCAACGACCCGGTTTCACGCCCCTTGTTCGAAGCCTTCGGCATGGCTGTGCGGGGATGGGCGGCGGGGATTGCCTGTCAGGCAGTTCAGAAAACAGCCTGACTTGGGCACCGGACCGTGCGGGCGCGCGACGGACCGGTGCAGGGGAAAGTAAATGGCAATCAGACCAGCAGGTTGAACTGATTGATCAGCGGCAGGCTGCGCGCGCGTTTTCCCGTCAAATCAAACAGGGCGTTGCCCAGTGCGGGCATCGAGGGGGGCGTGCCGGGCTCACCAGCGCCGCCCATATGGCGGTTGGTTTCCAGAACGCGCACCTCGACTTGTGGCGCAGTATGCATACGAAGGGCGTCATAGTCGGGGAAATTGAACTGCTCGACTTCCCCGTCGGCGAAGGTAATCTCGCCGAAACACGCGGCCGACAGGCCATACATCATGCCGCCAAACATCTGTGCCTTGACGTTTTCAGGGTCCAGCGCCAGCCCCATGTCACAGGCGATCCAGGCCTTGTGGATGCGGATGGCACCGTTTTCGTCGACCACTTCGATAACCTGAGCCACCGGAGTGCCGAAGCTGTAGGTGAAGGCCACGCCACGGCCTACACCGTCAGGTGTTTTTCCGGTCCAGTTGGACATTTCCCTGACCGCCTCCAGACATCCTGCAGATGGGGCATGTTCGGTTCTCATCATTTCTAGCCGGAAGTCCAGCGGGTCGCGCCCTGCGGCATGGGCCAATTCGTCCATGAAGGTCTCGTGGAAAAAGCCGTTGTGGCTGTTGCCGACTGAACGCCAGAAGCCCACCGGGACAGCCAGATCAGCGACGTGGCCGCTCATCCGGTAGTTTGGCACGGCATATGGCTGGTTGAAGAACCCTTCGACCAGCACTTTGTCGGGTCCGCCTCCGGGGAAGCCGGTGTAACGCTCGACCGCCTGTTGCGTGCAGGACTGCGCTGCAACCTTGCCGTCAATAAGAACGGCCTTGCCGTCCTGAACAGCGCCGCGCATCCGGGCGATGGCGCCGGGGCGGAAGTAGTCATGGCGCATGTCTTCTTCGCGGCTCCAGGTTGTCTGGACCGGTGTGCCAGGCATGGCCATGGCGACCTTGGTGGCGATTTCTCCGAAATCCAGTTCGCCCCGGCGGCCAAACCCACCCCCCAGATAGGTGGTGTGAATCTGAACAGCCTCAGTGTCCAGATTTGCGGTATTCGCAGCGCGAAAACGGATCAGCGTCGGGGCCTGATTGCCGCACCACAGTTCCAGAGCGTTTCCGGTATAGAGCGCGGTGGCATTCATCGGCTCCATCGTGGCGTGCGCCAGATAAGGCACTTGGTATTCGGCAGTGACCTCGGTTGCGCCATCCGGCGTCACGCTGACATCGCCATCATCGCGCATGGTCGAGTTCGGCGCGCCGTCAAACGCCTCTGCAATCTTTGAGAAAATACCATCGGTATCAGGTGGATATGGCGCATCGCCCCAGTCGATCTCAACAGCCTCAACCGCCTGATTGGCCAGCCATGTGTTGTTCGCGATCACGGCAACACCTGTGCCCAGATCAACAACCTTTTCGACCCCGGGCATGGATATTGCACCACTGTCGTCAAAGCTGTTCATCGCGCCGCCCAGTTTGGGGTTCATGCGCACGGCAGCAAATTTCATACCGGGCAGGCGAACATCGATACCGAACTCGGCAGTGCCTGTCACTTTGCCCACCATGTCCAGTCGCGGTTGTGTCCGTCCCAGATAACGCCATTCGGACGGGTCTCGCAAAGGTACCTCGACGGGTTCCAGTCCGGCCGCTTCCACTGCAAGATCGGTATAAGCGATCTTGTCACCGTTTGGCGTGATGACATGGCCTGAAGCTGTTTTCAGATCCGAGGGGTCGATACCCAACCGATCAGCGGCGGCGCGTTTCAGCGTTTCACGGGCCGAAGCACCGGCTTGCCGCATCCTCTCGAACCCGTCCTTCATCGAGGTGGAGCCGCCTGTGACTTGCAGGCTAAGGGCCTTGCCAAGAACCCCCAGTGCTTCACCTAAGTTGTGTTGGAAGTCCGAGATGTCGTAGCCCTTGTTTGGCAGTCCCTCGCCCATCATGGCTGAGTTGTAATAGGCGGCGGCTGCCGGACCGTGCAGAACGGTGATCTGATCCAGATCGACATCCAGTTCTTCTGCGATCAGCGCGGCCCACGTGGTTTTCACGCCCTGTCCCATCTCGGCACGGGGCGCGAACAGGGTGATGCCATTCTGATCGATCAGTACGAAGGGGTTCAGGGCCGCTTCACCTTCTTTCGGTTTCAGCGGGTTGGGGGCAGGGCGGGTGACATAATACGCGCCAAAGGCGACGCCGCTGACAATTGCGGCTGAGCCGATCAGGAACGTGCGGCGGATAATTTTGCCAACAGAAGCCATCTCTTACGCCTCCTTCAACTTGGAGGCTGCGTCGTGGATCGCGGCCCGGATGCGGGGGTAGGTGCCACAGCGGCACAGGTTTCCCTGCAACGCCTCATCGATCTCTGCGTCCGTGGGCGCAGGGTTTTCCGCAAGCAGGGCAGCGGCCTGCATGATCTGGCCCGACTGGCAATAGCCACATTGCGCCACCTGATGGTCAGCCCAGGATTGCTGGATAGTAGCCAGTGCATCTGGCGTGCCAACGCCTTCGATTGTGGTCACGTCACCCCAGACATCCGACAGCGCCACTTGGCACGAACGTACCGCCTCGCCATTGATATGAACCGTACAGGCGCCGCAAGCGGCGACGCCACAGCCAAACTTGGTGCCGGTCAGGCCAACCTCATCCCTCAGAACCCAAAGCAGGGGGACGTCATCCGGCAGGTCGATCTGATGAGGAGTTCCGTTAATCTTCAGGGCCGTCGCCATGGCGCACCTTTTGTAACTGTGGCAGGTTCTGACATAATGATTGCAAAGTGTCAGTATGTCAATTGACAAATTAAACAAAAAATGTCAGAGATCTGCGCATGAAAGATACGAGTGACGAATCCCGGCAGAAAGCGATCCTAGCATCTGCTTTTCAGGCCTTTTCCGCATACGGGTTCCGCAAGACCTCGATGGATGACATTGCGCGCGGTGCGGGGATGTCACGGCCAGCGGTTTATCTGTATTACAGGAACAAGGAAGCGATCGTTCGCAAACTGACCGAACGGCATTACGAGGAAAAGACCGCAGCGGTGGCCGAGGCGCTGAACGGTGAAGGCTCGGTTTCGGACATTGCCAGAAAGGCGATCCACGCCCAGACCGAGGGCATGGCTGCGATTTTGGCGTCGCCGCATGGGCTTGAGATGCTGGACACGACCAAATCCATGGCCATCGACATTGTCGAACGGGGCGAAGGGGAACTTGCCGCGCTTTATGCCGAATGGCTGAGGCGAGAGCAGGGTGCTGGCCGCGTTCGTCTGTTCGACACGCCTGAAGAAACGGCGAAAACACTTACGGTCACGCTGAAGGGGATCAAGCTGACTGCGTCAGACGCCGAGGAATTTGAAAGGCGCACCAACCAGTTGGCGGCCCTGATCGGGGCCGGGCTGGAAATCAGGTAACGCGCTGCCGGGTTTTGTACTCGGGCGTGTCCCAAAGCTTGTTCTGCATGACATCCGCCAGAATCCCGACTGCACGCTCGACATCGCTTTCATCGATATACAGCGGCGTGAAACCAAACCGCATTGTGTCAGGTGCGCGGAAATCTCCGACGACACCACGCGCGATCAGCGCTTGCATCGCGGCGTAGCCTTCCTTGAAGCGGAATGAAACCTGACTGCCACGCTGCTCGGGCGCGCGCGGACTGTCCAATTGCAAGTCTGGGCAGGTCGCCTCGACCTGACGAATGAAAAGCTCGGTCAATTCAATGGACTTGGCGCGCACATCCGCCATGTCGGCCATATCCCAGATGTCCATGGCCGCCGAAAGTGCGGTCATTTGGATGATCGGAGGTGTTCCAACGCGCATACGCTCAATCCCGCTTCCGGGGCGATAGTCCAGGTCAAAGGCAAAGGGCGCTTCGTGCCCCAGCCAGCCGGACAGGGCCGGGCGCACACTATCTGCAAGTCGGGGCGCAACATAAATGAACGCGGGCGCACCGGGGCCGCCATTGAGGTATTTATAGGTACACCCGACTGCGAAATCTGCATTGCACCCTGCAAGGTCGACGGGGATGGCCCCTGCGGAATGCGCCAGATCCCAAACCGTCACGACACCGTTGGCGTGGGCCAGTTCCGTCAGCGCCTTCATGTCGTGCATCCGGCCCGTGCGGTAATCCACTTCGGTCAGCATCAGGACCGCGACCTCTTCGGTGATTGCATCTGCGACGTCCTGCGGGTCGACGACGCGCAGTTCGTATGGGCTCCCAAGGGATCGCAGCAGGCCATCGACCATGTACAGGTCTGACGGAAAGTTCCCATTGTCGGAAAGCACAACCTTGCGGGTCGGGTTCAGTTCAAGGGCTGAGGACACGGCCTGATAAACCTTGATCGACAGGGTGTCGCCGGTCACGACGCTGCCTGGCTCGGCTCCGATCAGGCGGCCAATTCGATCTCCAAGCCCCATGGGAAGGCCCATCCAACCGGCTTTGTTCCAGCCGGTGATCAGCATTTGCCCCCATTCCTCGGTCAGCATGTTCTGCACACGAGACGCAGCCGTTTTAGGCAGCGGGCCCAAAGAGTTGCCGTCCAGATAAATCACGCCCTCGGGCAGGTCGAACATGGCTTTGGTTGCTGCAAAATCGGTCATGAAGGCTCACTCACTTGTGTGGTCGTCTTTTGTTGCATTTGGGGTAGCCGATCCTGACATGTCTGTCTATCGATGCGACATACTGGTCTTTTGCTAATCTGGCCGAAAAACGGTAGGACGTCGGTCAGAAGCGACATATACCCGACACTGTCGTCGTTCATGAGGGCTTAGAATGCGCTGGATAGATGTACCGCCAGTTTGGTTGATCGCTTTTGCGGTGCTGGCATGGGCACAAGCCAGATACATGGCGCTGGGCCTGTCACTTGAGAGCGGCCTGACCGACCTTCTCAGTGGAGTTCTGATCGGCGGTGGCGTTCTGATGGCCGTTCTGGCCATTGTCGAGTTTCGCCGCCACAAAACAACCGTCATTCCCCATGAGACACCGACCGCGATGGTGCAATCGGGCATCTACAAACGCAGTCGAAACCCGATCTACGTCGGTGACGTTCTGATTCTTGCGGGTTTGATTCTGCGGTTCGACGCCGTGTTGTCACTGGTTTTGGTTCCGGTCTTCGTCTGGGTGCTGGAGCGCCGGTTTATCCTGCCGGAAGAAGACCGCCTGCGCCGGCAGTTCCGCACGGATTTCGCACGCTACGAACGCAAGACGCGGCGTTGGATCTAAGGTGGCTGATTTCGTGATGTCACGTAAAAAATGCTGCACTTGCGAAATAATGTTGCGCAGGATACATCTTTGCTTAACAAAGAATACCGACCACCCGCTCGGACAGAGTAAAAATTAGGGGGACTGCCAGTGAAGATAGGCACGCCAAAGGAAATACTGGACGGTGAGAACCGGGTTGCAATGACGCCCGACTCGGCCGTGCAATTGCAGAAACTGGGCTATGAGTGCCTGATCGAGAAAGGCGCGGGCGCGGCTGCCGGTTTTTCGGATGCCGCATACGAGGCCGTAGGCGTTGAGGTGGTCAAGACCGCAGCGTCGCTGTGGAAGACTGCGGATATCATTGCCAAGGTTCGGATCCCGACTGAGGCCGAACTGAAACGGTTGACCAAGGGCAAGACCCTGATTTCGTTCTTCAATCCTGCGGGCAACGAAGAAGGAATGGAGCTGGCCAAATCCAAGGGCGCCAACGTGATCGCCATGGAGATGGTGCCACGCATCTCGCGCGCGCAGAAGATGGACGCGCTGTCGTCGATGGCAAATATCGCAGGCTATCGCGCCGTGATCGAGGCAGGCAACAACTTTGGCCGTTTCTTCACCGGCCAGGTGACCGCCGCCGGTAAAGTTCCTCCTGCCAAGGTGCTGATCGTTGGGGCCGGTGTGGCCGGTCTGGCCGCAATCGGGACGTCCACGTCGCTGGGCGCGATCACCTACGCGTTCGACGTGCGCCCTGAAGTGGCCGAACAGGTCGAATCGATGGGGGCTGAGTTCGTCTATCTGGACTTCGAAGAAGAGCAGCAGGACGGCGCGGCCACAGGCGGGTATGCCTCGGTCCAGTCGGAAGAATTCCGCAACGCCCAGCTGGCCAAGTTCCGCGAACTTGCGCCCGAGATGGACATCGTTATCACCACCGCCCTGATCCCCAACCGTCCGGCGCCCAAGCTGTGGCTAGAGGATATGGTCAAGGCGATGAAGCCGGGTTCGGTCATCATCGACCTTGCAGCCGAGCGTGGCGGTAACGTCGAAGGCACCGTGCCGGATGAGAAAGTTGTCACCAACAATGGCGTGACCATAATCGGTTATACCGACTTCCCCAGCCGGATGGCGGCGCAATCCTCGTCGCTTTATGCCACCAACATCCGTCACATGATGACCGATCTGACGCCCGAAAAGGACGGTCAGATCAATCACAACATGGAAGACGATGTGATCCGCGGCGCGACCGTGACGCATGAAGGTGAAATCACCTTCCCGCCACCGCCGCCCAAGATTCAGGCGATCGCCGCACAGAAAAAGCCCGAGGTCAAGGAACTGACCCCGGAAGAGAAAAAGGCGCAGGAGATTGCGGCCTTCAAGGCGCAGACCAGGCAGCAGTTTACATTGTTGGGTGTCGGCGGTGCGCTGATGCTGCTGGTGGGGCTGGTTGCCCCGGCCAGCTTCATGCAGCATTTCATCGTCTTCGTGCTGGCCATTTTCGTGGGCTTCCAGGTGATCTGGAATGTCTCGCACAGCCTGCATACGCCGCTGATGGCGATCACCAACGCGATCTCGTCGATCATCATCGTTGGGGCCTTGATGCAGATCGGATCGGGGTCGTTCCTGGTCATTCTGCTGGCGGCACTGTCTGTCTTCATGGCCGGGATCAACATCTTCGGCGGCTTCCTCGTAACCCGGCGCATGCTCGCCATGTTCCAGAAATCTTAAGGAGGCCGGGCACATGGAATTTGGCTTCACCACTGCCGCCTATGTTGTTGCGGCTGTTTTGTTCATCCTTTCCCTTGGCGGGTTGTCGAACCAGGAAAGCGCCAAGCGCGCGGTCTGGTACGGCATCGTCGGTATGGCGTTGGCGGTCTTTGCCACGCTGGTTGGCCCCGGGTCTGGCCTGTGGCTTTTGTCGATCCTGCTGATCATTGGCGGCGGTCTGATCGGTCAATACGTGGCGCAGCGCGTCCAGATGACCGAGATGCCGCAACTTGTGGCCGCGATGCATTCACTGGTCGGTCTGGCGGCTGTGTTCGTCGGCTTCAACGCGCATTTTGAAATCGGCAACGTGGCGCAGGTCCTGGCGATTGCGGATACGGCAAAAGAGGCGGATCTGCATGATCTGGGCACCTTTGCCAAACTGATCGCCAAGAAGACACCGGCCGAGCTGGCAATCCTTCATGTAGAGCTGTTCCTGGGCATCTTTATCGGTGCGATCACCTTTACCGGTTCGGTCGTGGCCTATGGCAAGCTGGCGGGCAAAGTGACCTCGGCGGCGACAAAGCTGCCCGGTGGTCATGCGCTGAACGCAGCGGCTGCGGGTCTCTCGCTGATCTGCTTGATCTGGTATACCTCGTCCGGTGGGCTGCTGCCGCTGATCCTGATGACCCTGGCCGCGCTGTTCATTGGTTATCACCTGATCATGGGCATCGGTGGCGCGGACATGCCGGTGGTTGTGTCGATGCTGAACAGCTATTCGGGCTGGGCCGCGGCGGCTATTGGTTTCTCGCTGGGCAATGACTTGCTGATCGTGGTCGGTGCGCTGGTGGGCTCAAGCGGTGCAATCCTGTCCTACATCATGTGCAAGGCGATGAACCGTCACTTTGTCAGCGTGATTCTGGGCGGCTTTGGTGGCCCGCAGGGTGAACAGATGGCCGTTGAGGGCGAGCAGGTGGCCATCGAGGCGGATGGCGTTGCTGCAGCCCTGAACGATGCCGACAGCGTTATCATCATTCCTGGTTATGGTATGGCGGTGGCGCAGGCACAGCAATCGGTCAGTGAACTGGTCCGTAAGCTGCGCGCCAAGGGTAAAGAGGTGCGTTTTGCGATCCACCCGGTCGCGGGCCGTTTGCCGGGCCATATGAACGTGCTGCTGGCCGAGGCGAAGGTGCCCTATGATATCGTTCTGGAAATGGACGAGATCAATGACGACTTCCCGGATACGGATGTGGCCATCGTCATCGGCTCGAATGACATCGTGAACCCTGCGGCGCAGGAAGATCCCAACAGCCCGATTGCCGGTATGCCGGTTCTGGAATGCTGGAAGGCCAAGCAGGTCTTCGTGTCCAAACGCGGTCAGGGTACAGGGTA
This sequence comes from Ruegeria sp. N7, assembly GCF_056531345.1. Taxonomy (NCBI): domain Bacteria; kingdom Pseudomonadati; phylum Pseudomonadota; class Alphaproteobacteria; order Rhodobacterales; family Roseobacteraceae; genus Ruegeria; species Ruegeria sp. N7. The sequence goes on from NZ_JBQFLR010000002.1 coordinate 203,794, forward strand.
TTCGGGAATCGAAAACCCGCTGTTCTTTAAGGAAAATACCCGCATGTTCTATGGCGACGCCAAAGCATCGCTGGACAAGCTGCTGCCGATGATCGATTGATCCACCGGTCTGATCCAATTGCAAAGGGCGCCTTTGGGCGCCCTTTTCTTTACTTGTACTATTGGGGGCTTTGCCCCCAAACCCCCAGGATATTTATGGCCAGATGAAGCGGGCGGGTTGTGGTATAATAGACATGCGTATTGTTGGAGCGAAGCATGGAGAAAGTGAACGGTATAGGGGGCGTATTTTTTCGGGCCAGTGATCCCGAGGCATTAAGCCGCTGGTACGAAGAACATCTGGGCGTAAACCACTATGATCCGGTGCCCTGGAAGCAACGCGAAGGGTATACGGTGTTTGCGCCGTTCGCGAAAGACACCGAGTATTTCGGAAACCCGGATCAGCAATGGATGATCAATTTTCGGGTCGACGATCTGGGCGCGATGATACAGCAGCTTGAAGCTGCCGGAATCGCTGTTGAGACCCGCCCCGACTGGGACAGTGAGATCGGAAAGTTCGCGCGGCTTCACGATCCGGAAGGTAATCCGATCGAGCTGTGGCAGCCAAATCAATGAGATAGTCGGTTTGTATACCTTTGTATTCGTGTAAGTATATGAAATAAAATAAGAATTGATGTATCCGAGTTGTGACGTATAGTGCGGACACCGCTATCGGAGCCTCTGAATGACGCCAATCGATGATCACCCGCTGCGCTATGCGCTGGCCAATGAACTTCATGCCCGCCCGTTTCCGGCCGCCGATACGCCGTGCACGGTCGCATTTATTGCGATCAAGAAGCCTGAAGCAGCCGTCGCTCGGGACCGCAATCAGGATATTGCGCATCTGATCGATCTGCTTGACCGGCATGGGGCGCAACATCCGCAGCCGGGGGCCACGCATTATGCCGGGCAGATAGGACGCCATTGGCTGAAATGGGAGCAGCACACAGAGTTTGTCACCTATACGGCGATTGTGCCGAACGTCAGCGGCCGCCCCTTCAACCCGGCTGATTTCGAAGTGTTTCCCCCGGATTGGCTGATGGCCAGCCCGGGCCAGAGGATCACTTCGCTGCTAATGCGGGTGGTACCGCGCCCGGAAGATGCAGCTGTAAAGGTCGCTCTGGCTGATTGGTTCGAACCTGAAAGTCTGGCGGTGTCGCGGGTGTTGGATGCTTCGGCGATTTGCGCCAGTGATTTCCGCATCGACCCGGCTGGTCACATGCGTTTTGCCCTGTTCGTGACCGAAGGCACGGGCACGCGCCGCACAGGGCGTATTATACAGCGGCTGTGCGAGATCGAGACATACAAGGCGATGTCGATGCTTGGCTTTGCCCGCGTCAAACAATTGGCCCCCCGGATCGAGGAACTGGACGCCCAGTTGGCGAAGCTGATGGTTGAAATGACGGATGACACCACACCACCAGAAGCGCTGTTACCTCAATTGCTGGCCACATCGACCGAGCTCGAGACCATTTCGGCCCGCAGTTCGTTCCGATTTGGGGCAACCGGCGCTTACGAGGCGCTGGTGAATCAACGGATCGACGTCCTGCGCGAGGAAAGGTTCGAAGGCGGCCAAAGCTTTGCCGATTTCATGATGCGCCGTTATGACCCTGCGATCCGTACCGTGAAATCAACCGAACGCCGCCTGCAGGCGCTGTCTGACCGGGCGATCCGTGCGGGTGAGTTGCTGCGCACAAGGGTGGACGTCGAGCGGAGTGCACAAAATCAGGCCCTGTTGGAAAGCATGGATCGTCGGGCTGATCTTGCCTTGCGCTTACAACACACGGTCGAGGGGCTTTCTGTAGTGGCCATCAGTTATTACGCGGTCTCACTTGTTGGCTATCTTCTGTATCCGTTGACGGCCACAGGGATAAGCAAGGGAATGCTGACGGCGGCGGCGACGATCCCGGTTGTAGCGGGCGTATGGTTCGCCGTTCGGCGTATCCGCAAACGCCTGGGTTAAGCTGCAATTGCCAATTTGCGCCCAACCTGTAGAACGGGTGGGGCGGGCAGACAGCACGAGGTTCTCTGTTGATTGGCGTTTTCTCGGCATGGCGGGCAGTTGCGGCCATGTTCATCCTGAACGGGGCCTTGTTTGGCATCTGGGCCTCGCGCATTCCGGCCGTGCGCGACCGGTTGGACTTGTCTCATGACGCGTTGGGGTACGGGTTGTTGTTCATGGCGGCCGGGGCCGTCTGTTCCTTTCCGGTCACAGGGCGGTTGACGGATCGGAATGGCGCTGTTGCGATTACCCGGATTGTGGCCGTTCTGTACACGCTGTCGCTGGTTCTGCTTGCTGTGGCTGGCGGGTTTTGGGCGCTGGCGTTTTGTTTGTTTGTTTTCGGCGCGTTCCACGGATCGATGGATGTGGCAATGAATGCCTGGGCCGCCGAAGTCGAGCAGGCTTATGACAAACCCGTAATGTCATCATTCCACGCCATGTGGAGCCTTGGGGCCGGTCTTGGCGCGCTCAGCGGATATGTGGCTGTTCAGATGGGGCTGACGGTTCTGGTGCACTTCCTAGTGGCGGGTGGCGCGGTTGTCGCCTTCGCGCTGGCCTTGTCGTGGGTGCGCTGGACGTCGAAACGGTCCGATCGGCCGCAAAGCTCGGTTTTTGCTTTGCCCTCGGGCGCGCTGATACTGGTCGGATTCGCCGCCATGTGTGGTGCATTGGGTGAAGGCGCCGTCGCGGACTGGAGCGCGATTTTCCTGCGAGACGTGTCCGGTGCGCCCGAAAGTGTTGCCGCATTGGGCTATGCCGTGTTTTCCGTGGCGATGGTTGCGTTTCGACTTGCAGGTGCTGTTGTCATCACTTGGTTTGGTCCTGCCGCCACGGCTCGGTTTGGCGGGATCTGCGCGGCACTGGGCGTTTTCGTTGTGGTTTCTTCGGTCGTGCCCTTGCCCGCATTGGCGGGGTTTGCGCTGATGGGTATAGGGTATGCGGTGATCATGCCGCTGGCGTTCAGCCGTGCAGCCAGCGATCCGCATGTGCCGCCGGGGCAAGCCATCGCGAGTGTAGCTACGCTGGGATATGGCGGGCTGTTGATTGGGCCGCCGCTGATCGGATTTTTGGCGGAACTGTTCGGCCTGCGTCTGGCGTTCGCCGTGCTGTTGCCATTGGCCGTTCTGATCGTGCTGTTGGCCGGCGCGCTGAAGCGCGCCGACTAACTTGTTTCAGCGTCCGCGAATGCGGGGATCTAGCGCGTCGCGCAGACCATCACCCAGATAGTTGACGCTCAGAACAGTCAGCGAGATTGCCAGACCGGGCCAGAATACACGCTCGGGGTATTGCTGAAGATAGTCGACACCATCAAACAACAGGCGGCCCCATGTCGGGAAGTCGGGCGGGAAGCCCAGCCCAAGGAAGGACAGCGCGCTTTCGGTGATGATCGCTGTGGCAATCCCCAGTGTTGCCGACACCATGATCGGCGAAAGAACGTTCGGCAGGATATGCCGCGTGATGATCTGGCTGTTGCTGGTGCCGATGGAGCGTGCGGCCAGAACGAATTCACGTTCCTTGATGGCCAGGACGTCACCGCGCACGATCCGTGCAGTCGGCATCCATGAGGTGATGCCTATGGCGCAGACGATCAGGATGAAGATCCCGCGCTCCAGCCCGAAAGCCGCTGACAGGGGCTCGCGGAACAGAAGCATCATGACCAGCAGCAAAGGCAGCAGGGGCAGGGCCAGAAACAGGTCGGTCAGGCGCATCAGCGGCCCATCGAGCCGCCTGAAGAATCCCGCCAGAACGCCGATGAACGAACCCAGAAACAGCGCCAGCAACATTGCGGTTATGCCAACCGAGACTGAGGTTTGACCACCCGACATCATGCGCGCAAGAATGTCGCGACCCAATTGGTCGGTGCCAAAGGGATGCGCCCAACTGGGCCCCTGATTGCGCGACCGGATATCGATCTGGGTTGGATCAATGCTCCACAGATACGGGCCCAGATAGACACCGGCAACGATGATGATAAACAGGATCGCCCCGACCATTGCGCCTTTGTGGGTCTTGAACTGATCCCAAACATCGCGCCATTGGCTGCGGGGAGGGGTGGCCAGTTCTTCCATCACGTCGGCTGTCGGCAAGGCGGTTGAAGCTGGTGCAAGTCCTTCGTCCGGGACCAGCGTATCGGTACGATCATGATCAGTCATATCGAATCCTCGGGTCCAGAATGCCATAAAGTACGTCAGCGATCAGGTTGAACAACACGATCAGTACGGCGAAAATAAAGGTCAGGGTTTGCACCATCGGCAGATCATTGGCCTGAATCGCGCCGATCAGCAACTGCCCGATTCCGTTCACCTTGAACACCTGCTCGGTGATGATGGCGCCACCAAAGATGGACGGAATACCCAGCGCGATCACGGTGACCACCGGGATCATCGAGTTTCGCAGGACGTGAACCATGACCACGGTATATTCGCTGAGACCCTTGGCGCGGGCGGTGCGAACGTAATCCTGATTGAGGTTATCCAGCATGGACGCGCGCATGAACCGGCTGAGTTGTGCGGTGATCTGCAAGGCCAGAACCATGACCGGCATGATCATCTGTTTGAGCTGCACAACAAAGCTGTCCCAGCTGTTGACCACCAGCGTGGTGTCATAGATCGACGGGAACCAGCCCAGCTGGACTGAAAAGATCACGATTACCAGCACGCCCGAAAAGAAGGGTGGAACGGAAAAGCCGACCATCGACACGAAAGTACCCATCTGGTCGAACCAGGAATACTGACGGTAGGCCGAATAGATGCCGATGGGCAGCGCGATCAGGATGGCGACCACATAGGCGGTGCCGACAACCCACAGGGTCTGCGGGATACGCTGAACGACGATGTCCATGACCGGCGAGCGTGTCTGCCATGAAATCACGCGCAGGTCGCCTTCGGAGAAGGTTGTACCGAATACAGAATCGACCAATACCTGCGGTTCGATCCAGAAGAACTGCACGATCCATTTCCAAAACCGGATATGCATCGGCTGGCCGAGGCCAAGCGCCTCGCGCATCTTCTCTTTGACTTCCGGGGGAACGGTGAGTGGAACCTGTGCCATCGGGTCGCCAGGGGCAAGCTCGAGCAGCAGGAAGATGACGAGGCTGATGAACAGCAATGTGGGCACCGCCAACACCAGTCGTCTGATTGTAAAGTTGAGCATTCAAAGGCGCCTTTGTTGATGCGTCTTCTTGTTGGAGCGGCCTGCAAATGACCGCGCCCCGAAGATCGGGGCGCGGCTTGGCAGGTTTAACGCTTAGGACCCGGTCTTGCGGTACCAGTCCGCAACGTTCCAAAGTTCGCTGTCCCAAGTGTTCAGGATCACGCCACCCAATGTGTTGGAATGTGCAGAGACCCGTCCACGATCAACCAGCGGAACCACGACATAGCTGTCCTTGGTCAGCATATCGTTGAGTTTACGGGCAATTTCGCCACGTTTTTCAAGCTCGCCGGTGCGGCCCAGTTCGGCCACCAGCTTGTCGTACTCGGCATCACAGTAGCGGTTGATGTTCTCACCCTGCCACTGGCTTTCCGGTTTGGGTGCCTTGTCACAGGTGTGCTGCGCAAGATAGCTTTCCGGATCGGTGCCATCGAAGTTGTTGGCGTACATTTCAACGTCTGCATAGAAACGCTGGAATGTGTCCGGGCTGCCCGGGTCACCGCCGAAAAAGACCGACGCGTTGATGTTGCGCAGCTCGGTTTCAACACCGATTTGGCTCCACCATTCCTTGATCAGCGCCTGGAAGTCCTGACGAACAGCGTTGGTCGAGGTTTGATAGACCAGCGACAGTCTTACACCATCCTTGGCGCGGACGCCGTCAGCGCCTTTCACCCAGCCGGCTTCATCCAGCATCTGGTTCGCGCCGTCAATGTCCTGCGTCAGACACTCGGTGTTGTCGCTTGCGTACAATGCCGGGGCCGGTACCAGGTTGCAGGTCGGGCGACCGGCTTGGCCGTAGCCAATCTCAACCAGCAGATCACGGTCGATTGCCATCGACAGTGCCTTGCGAACAGCCAGTTCCGACAAGGCCGGGTGCGGATGTTTTGCGGTTGAACGTTCACCTTCAGGCAGGCTGGGGGACGGATCCGTCATGTTCATTTCGATCCGTTCAACCAAGGTCCCGAACGCCGCGATCGGAGTACCCTTGCCGCCTTCTTTCATCTGCTCGATGACTTCGGGCGCCAGCTGCAGGTTCCACGCATAGTCGAATTCGCCGGTTTCCATCACAGCACGGCCAGCCGCTGTCGCATCACCGCCACCTTTGAAGGTCAGCGTGGCAAAAGCGGGCTTGTTCGGGTCACGATAGTTCGGGTTGGCCGACATGGTGATCACGTCGTTTGGCTTGAATTCGTCCACCACAAACGGGCCGGTTCCGATCGGGCCAAAGTTCTGATCTGTACATTCGGGCGCCTTAGAGCCCATGCAGTTCTGAAACTGGGCCATCTGGATAATTGGCGACTGGCCACCCATGAATGGGCCATAGGGGTTCGGCTTTGGTTCGGCAAAGTTGACCTTGATGGTCAGATCGTCGATTGCCTCGACGCTTTCGACGCCTTCAAACTTGGCAAGCTGGGCGCAACCACCTTCCGGATGCATGCAATAGTCGGCGGTGAATTTCACGTCGGCCGACGTCACGGGCGATCCATCGGACCAGACCAAACCGGATTTCAGTTTCCACGTGATCGATTTCAGATCCGACGAAACACCACCGTTTTCCACGGTCGGGATATCCTCGGCGAGATAGGCTACAAGGTTCCCGTCTTGGTCATAGCGACCGAGCGGCTCAATCACCAACGAAGCCGATTCGATATCTTTGGTGCCCGAGGACAGGTACGGGTTCAGGATCGACGGAGCCTGCCAGTAAATGATGCTGACATTGCCGTCCGATCCACGCTCGGCCATAGCCACAGGGGCCATCGCCGTGCTTGCAATCGCACCAAGCAAAAGGGTTTTGATTTTCATAAGTTACTCCCAAGTTGGACACGTTCGTGTCTCGATTATCTCCGCAAGGCCTGCGGGTTTGGCGTTGCCGCCCCAAGGTAAGGTTCTGATCAACAAAGATAATAGCGCTAACGATTTCGGTCTGCGCCGCCTCCCCAGGTCGGTTACATGGCGTATCGAAACAGAACCTGAGAAAAATGCAAGTAGTGCCGTCGCGAAAATGTGTAATGGGTTTGACTTTTCCCGGCGGCCCGCCTTAGCGTTCGGAATTCAGAAAAAGAATACCGTCGTCAAGGGAGCGCGCGCGTGCTGGATCAGCCTATTGCACAGATTAAAAAACTGCGGGTGGAGTTTCAGACGAAGGATGGCCCCGTTGTCGGTGTTGAGGATGTCTCGTTCGAGGTCAAACCGGGTGAAACCGTTTGTATCGTTGGCGAATCGGGGTCTGGAAAATCGGTTTCGTCGCTGTCGCTGATGCGGCTGGTCGAGTTCGGTGGGGGTGAAATCGCGGGTGGTGAACTTCTGTTTGATCGCCGCGATGGGGGAGAGATGGACCTGTCCAAAGCCGATCCGGATCTGATGAAACAGATTCGCGGCAACGAGATCGGGATGATTTTTCAGGAGCCGATGACGGCGCTTAATCCGGTTTTTACCGTTGGTCGCCAGTTGACCGAAGGTCTGCGCATCCACAAGCAGATGTCAAAGGTACAGGCCGAGGACCGGGCGCTTGAGTTGCTGCGCCAGGTTCGCATCCCCGAGCCCGAGCGTCGTCTGAAACAGTACCCGCACGAGCTGTCGGGCGGGATGCGCCAGCGTGTCGTCATCGCGATGGCCATGGCCTGCGAGCCCCGCCTGCTGATCGCCGATGAACCCACCACAGCGCTGGACGTGACCATTCAGGCCGAGATCCTGGCCCTGATGGATCGCCTCAAGCGCGAAACCGGAACTGCGGTGATGTTCATCACCCACGACATGGCTGTGGTTGCCCAGATGGCTGACCGTGTTGTCGTTATGTATCGCGGCAACAAGGTCGAAGAGGGGACCGTCAAGGAAATCTTTGAAAACCCGCAGCATGATTACACCAAGGCCCTTTTGGCCGCAGTACCGAAGCTGGGTGAAATGCAGGGCAAGTCGGCACCTGAACCGATGAAGTTGCTGGGTGTCGAGGGGCAGAAAATTGCGCCCATCCCCGGAACCGAAGAAGTTTTGTTGACCGTAAAGAACCTGACCACGCGGTTTCCGGTCAAAGGTGGCCTTCTGCGGCGCACGATCTCGAACGTTCATGCGGTCGAGGATGTGTCATTCACACTGAACAAAGGTCAGACACTCAGCCTTGTGGGCGAATCCGGGTGCGGAAAGTCCTCGGCCGGGCGTTCGATCCTGCGGCTGGTCGAGCCGATGGCGGGCGAGGTCAATCTGGACGGTGTCGATATCATGAAGCTGGACCCGTCCGGCCTGCGCAAGGCGCGGCTGGACATGCAGATGATCTTTCAGGACCCGTTCGCCTCGCTGAACCCACAGATGCAGCTGGTCGATCAGGTTGCCGAGCCGATGCGCAACTATGGCGTGGCGTCGGGATCCGAATTGCAGGACCGCGTGGCGCAGTTGTTCGACAAGGTGCAGCTGCCGCGCAGCTTCATGCGTCGTTTCCCTCATGAAATGTCCGGGGGACAGCGTCAGCGGATCGCGATTGCCCGCGCACTGGCCCTGAACCCCAAGCTGATCATCGCGGATGAGGCGGTCTCGGCCCTCGACGTGTCGGTTCAGGCACAGGTTCTGAACCTGATGATGGAGCTGCAGTCCGATCTGGGGCTGTCCTATCTGTTCATCAGCCATGACATGGCCGTGGTTGAACGTGTCAGCCACTATGTCGGCGTTATGTATCTGGGCCGCATTGTGGAACTGGGCCCGCGTGCACGTGTGTTTGAAAACCCGCAACACCCCTATACGCAGGCGTTGATGAAGGCAGTTCCAATTGCTGACCCAAACAAGCGAAAGACTGAAAAAGACCTGAACTTCAAACCGATCCCGTCACCGATCCACCCTGTCGACTACAAACCGGAACCCTCGCAATATCAAGAGGTTGAACCGGGTCACTTTATCCTGACCACAGACAGTGGGTACTGACACGATGGCCAAGCGCCTGACGCCGCTTGAGATCATGACCAAGCTGATCTCATTCCCAACCGTGAGTCGTGACACCAACCTGCCGTTGGTCGACTGGGTGGAAGAATACCTGCAAAGCCATGGGATCACGTCGCACCGCTGGCCTGATCCGGATCAGCCGCATAAGGCGGCGATCTTTGCGCATGTTGGCCCTTTGGAAGAAGGCGCAGTTGTGCTGTCCGGGCACACGGATGTCGTACCGGTTGACGGGCAACCCTGGGACACCGACCCCTTCACCGTGACCGAGGAGGACGGCAAATATTTCGGGCGCGGCACCTGTGACATGAAGGGATTTGATGCGCTTGCCATCTGGGCGCTGGTCGAGGCGCATTACGCACGTGTGAAACGACCGCTCCAACTTGCGCTGAGTTTTGATGAGGAAGTCGGGTGTACCGGGGCGCCGCCGATGATCGAGGCGATGCAGGGCGTTCTCCCCAAAGGCTCCACGGTGATCGTGGGCGAGCCATCGATGATGCAGGCGGTGACGGGTCACAAGGGTGGGTTCGGCTTTGACACCCATATCGTCGGGTTCGAAGTTCACAGCTCGATCATGCACACAGGCGTCAACGCCATCATGGCGGCGGCCCCGTTGATCGACTGGGCCAACCAACAGAACGCGCGAAACATGGCGGCGCAACCCAGTACCGTTGCTGCCGTGTTCGATCCACCCTGGACAACCTGCCACGTCGGTATGATTGAAGGCGGAACAGCCCATAACATTACCGCCAAAGACTGCCGGTTCATGATGGATTTCCGGACTGTGCCCGATGAAACGCAGGCCCAATGGCGCGATGCCTATTTCGAACAGGTTCGGCACATTGAGGCTCAGATGCAGGCCGTTCACCCGGATACCCGCATCGAACTGACTGAAAACTTCGCGATTCCGGGGTTGATCCCGGAAGAGGATGGTGAAGCCGAAGCTCTGGCACGCGCCCTGACCGGAGACAACGCAAGCCATGTGGTCAGTTACGGGACCGAGGCAGGCCAATTTCAGGAGGCCGGGTATTCTGCCGTGATATGCGGACCCGGAGACATAGCACAGGCCCATCAGCCGAATGAGTTCATTACGATTGAACAATTCGAAGCCGGTCATAAATTCATGCAGCGATTGGTTGAAAAACTATGCGTCTAGCCCGGTGTAATACGGTGCCAGCGGTTGAGAGAAAGGTCTTGAGATGCCCGTGAAAAACAGACTTGCGGAAATGCATGGCGAGATCACCGAATGGCGTCGCCACCTGCACGCCCATCCGGAGTTGATGTATGACGTCCATGAAACTGCGGCGTTTGTCGCTGCCCGTCTGAAAGAATTCGGAGTGGACGAGATCACTCCGGGCGTTGGCAAAACGGGCGTTGTCGGGGTGATCAAAGGGCGCACGGATACGCAGGGGCGCGTCATCGGCCTGCGTGCAGACATGGACGCGCTTCCGATTGAAGAGGCGACAGGGCTGGACTATGCCTCGACCGTGTCGGGCAAGATGCACGCCTGTGGACATGACGGGCATACTTCGATGCTGCTTGGGGCCGCGCAGTACCTTTCCGAAACGCGCAATTTCGATGGCACCGTAGTTCTGATCTTTCAGCCTGCCGAGGAAGGCGGGGCCGGCGGTCTGGCCATGTGTCAGGACGGGTTGATGGACCGCTGGGGCATTCACGAGGTCTATGGCATGCACAATATGCCCGGTCTTCCGGTGGGAGAGTTCGCAATTCGACCCGGTGCGTTGCTGGCCTCGTCCGATGAGTTTGAAATCACCGTCACTGGCAAGGGCGGACACGCCGCTGCACCGCACGAGGCAGTGGATACAACGCTGGTGGCCTCGCACATCGTTGTAGCCTTGCAATCGGTGGTGTCCCGGACCGTTGACCCGATCAAGCGAGTTGTCCTCACCGTTGGGACGTTTGTGACGGACAGCGTAGCGTCAAACGTGATAGCTCATACGGTTCGTTTGCAGGGAACCGTGCGGACACTTGACCCCGAATATCGCACAATCGCCGAAGAACGCGTGCGCCGGATCGCCGAGGATACGGCCTCGGCCTTTGGCGCGAAGGCGGAGGTTATCTGGACACCGGGATACCCGGTGACAGTGAATTCCGAGGCTGAGACGGGCTATGCGGCCGAGGCGGCAGCAGCGGTTGCGGGCAAGGTCAATGACAGCACGGACCCGATCATGCCGTCCGAAGATTTTGCCTATATGCTTGAAGAACGCCCCGGCGCGTACATCTTTATCGGGAACGGGGATACGGCCATGTGCCACCACCCGCAATACAACTTTGACGACGACGCGATCCCCGCCGGTTGCAGCTGGTTTGCCGAGCTTGTGGAACGACGATTGCCTGTCGCATGAAACAGGGAGAATGACATGCCGATCAAGAACCGTCTCGCAGAGATGCATGATGAGATCACCGGTTGGCGGCGTGACATTCACCAACACCCGGAAATTCTGTACGACACCCACCGCACCAGTGCGCTGGTTGCGGAAAAGCTGAACGAGTTTGGTTGCGACGAGGTCGTGACCGGCATCGGTCGCACCGGAGTCGTCGGGGTCATTCGCGGCAAAAGCGACACGCGGGGCCGTGTGATTGGCTTGCGCGCCGATATGGATGCCCTGCCGATGCAGGAACAGACCGGGTTGGACTATGCCTCAGAAATACCGAATGCGATGCATGCCTGCGGTCATGACGGGCATACTGCGATGGTTTTGGGGGCCGCCAAGTATCTGGCGGAAACCCGCAACTTTGATGGCACGGCAATTGTGATCTTTCAGCCTGCCGAAGAGGGTGGGAATGGCGCCGAGGCCATGTGCAAGGACGGTCTGATGGATCGGTTCGGCATTCAGGAAATCTATGCGATGCACAATGTGCCGGGTGTTCCCACCGGGCAGTTTGCCATTCGTTCGGGCCCGTTGCTGGCAGCGGCGGACGAGTTTGACATCCAACTTGAAGGGCGCGGCGGCCACGCGGCAAAACCTCATCAGACGATTGATACAACGGTGATGCTGTCGCAGCTGATCGTGGCGTTGCAGACGATCGTGTCGCGCAACGCGGATCCGATTTTGCAGGCCGTGCTGTCTGTGACCTCGGTCGAGACATCTTCGAAAGCGTTCAACGTGATCCCGCAATCGGCGCGGATACGCGGCACCGTTCGGACCCATTCCAACGAGTTGCGCGACCTGATCGAACAACGGCTGAAGGAAGTCTCGGAAGGGACCGCTGCAACATTTGGCGGGTCCGTGAACGTCACCTATACGCGCGGTGTTCCGGTGACGATCAATGCCGAAGCCCAGACGGGATATGCAGCAGAGGCTGCGGTGTCGGTCGGGGGCAGTTGCATTGAAGCGCCGATGGTGATGGGCGGCGAGGATTTCTCGTTCATGCTGGAAGAGAGGCCCGGTGCATTCATCGTTTTGGGCAACGGTGACAGTGCCGGGCTGCACCACCCCGAATACAATTTCAATGACGAGATCATCCCCATTGGGTGTTCGTGGTTTGCGGAAATGGTCGAGCGCCGGATGCCGGCGGCTTGACCTGAATCAGGAGAGAGAAAAGACATGCCAGTCAAGAACCGCTTTGCCGAATTGCAGAATGAAATCACGGAATGGCGAAGGGATTTGCACGAAAATCCAGAGATCCTGTTTGAGACCCACCGCACCAGCGCGAAGGTGGCCGAGAAGCTGAAGGAGTTCGGATGCGATGAGGTTGTGACCGGTATCGGACGTACCGGCGTTGTGGGGGTGATCAAAGGCAAGTCGGACAGCAAGGGAAAGGTGATCGGCCTGCGCGCAGATATGGATGCGTTGCCGATACATGAGGCAACGGGGTTGGACTATGCCTCGAAAACGCCGGGTGCGATGCATGCCTGTGGTCATGACGGGCACACCGCGATGTTGCTGGGGGCGGCAAAGTACCTGTCGGAAACCCGCAACTTTGACGGCACCGTTGTCGTGATCTTCCAACCTGCTGAGGAAGGGGGCGGCGGGGGCCGCGAAATGTGCGAAGACGGCATGATGGACCGCTGGAACATTCAGGAAGTCTACGGCATGCATAACTGGCCGGGACAGCCTGTCGGCAAGTTCGCAATCCGACCGGGGTCGTTCTTTGCGGCAACCGATCAGTTCGACATCACGTTTGAGGGTCGCGGCGGACATGCGGCCAAACCGCATGAGACCGTGGATACCACAGTTCTGGCAGCGCAGGCTGTCCTAACGCTGCAAACGATTTCTTCGCGCAATGCCGACCCGATCGATCAGGTCGTGGTTTCGGTGACGTCGTTCGAGACGTCATCAAAGGCTTTCAATGTGATCCCTCAGACCGTGCAGATCAAAGGCACGGTGCGCACCATGAGCAAGGGCATGCGGGATCTGGCTGAAAAGCGGATCAACGAGATTTGCAACGGTGTTGCGGCCACGTTTGGCGGCACCGCTGACGTGACCTACATTCGTGGATATCCGGTGATGGTGAACAGCGACGAGCAAACAGAGTTTGCGGCGGACGTGGCCCGGTCGGTGTCCGGTGATTGCGACGAGGCACCTTTGGTCATGGGGGGCGAAGATTTTGCCTTTATGCTGGAGGAACGTCCTGGCGCCTACATTCTTGTGGGCAACGGTGACACCGCAATGGTTCATCACCCGGAATACAATTTCAACGACGAAGCCATTCCGGCCGGATGCAGCTGGTGGGCGGAGATTGTCGAACAGCGGATGCCAGCCGCCTGATGGAGAGGGTGGGGGCGCTGCCCCCACGCCCCCGGGATATTTCTAGCCAGATGAAGCGGGATCCTCTGCTTGCAGATCAAGCACCGTGCAGAGGGTTTCGACGACGGCATCCAAGGCGGTCGACTGCGTATTGACGCAGGATTGTGCAGCCCTTCGGGCCGCTTGAAGGGCATTCTGGTCCGACAACCAATGTGAAACGGCCTCAGAGAGGTCAGCGGATGTCTGGACCTCGACAGCGCCCTTGGCGTCGATCAGCGGGGCAAAGGTTTCTGCAAAGTTGAAATACCCCGGGCCGGTGATCACGGCGGCCCCGGCCTGTGCCGGTTCAAATGGGTTGTGTCCGCCAATTTCTTTCAGTGACCCCCCAAGGAAAACGATCGGGCAAAGCGCGTACCAGGTTCCGGTTTCGCCCAGTGTGTCGGCAACATACACCTGCGTCGTATCTGTGATCGGTGCGTTTTTTGACCGGAAGGACGCCTTGAGCCCCGCGTTGTTCAGAAGTTCTGCAACCTCACCGCGTCGTTCGGGGTGGCGTGGGATCAGTAGCAGCAGAAGGTCGGGCCAATGCTGCAACAATGCTTTGTGGGCTGCCAGAACGCTGTCTTCTTCTCCGGCATGGGTGGAACTGGCGATCCAGACCGGTCTGGCGGCTAATTGCGCGCGAATGTCATCCAGCGTGTTCTGGTCCACAGGCAGAGGATCGGACATGGCCTTGAGGTTGGTGCCGGGCTGCACGCGTTGGGCAGGGGCACCCATGGCAATCAGGTCGGCAGCTGTTTTGTCGTTTTGCGTCAGGAACAGGCGAAACTTATTCAGAATAAACCTTGCCGTTTTAGGGCGCTTCTTCCATCCGGCGACAGATTTGTCCGACAATCGAGCATTCAGCAGAGCCAGTGGAATGTCGCGCCCTGCGCTTTCGACAATCAACCGCGGCCAGATCTCGCTTTCGACGAAGATCCCGGCATCGGGTTGCCAATGGTCCAGAAAACGTTGGACCGAGTTGGCTGTGTCAAGCGGCGGGTACTGGTGCCGGGTGCGGGGCGGCAAGCGCTTTTCGATCAGGGCCGCTGAGGTTGGCGTTCCTGAGGTGATCAGAAACTCGGTTTTGGGAAGGCGGTCGGCCAGCCGATTGATAAGAGTGAGGACCGACAGGCTTTCGCCGACACTGGCGGCGTGGAACCAGATCAACTGCCCTGCGGGGCGGGGCATACTGGCATGGCCAAGACGCTCCTGTTGGCGATTGGCTGGTACACCGGCAGCCTCAAGTTTCTTTCGGACGGTTCTCCAGACCAGAGGTGCGGCCAGAGAGATCAGGGCGCAGTACAGATGGTACAGCGCTGTGGGGCGGTCTTTGTGATCCGGCATGTATCAGCCGCCTGTATGGCTCATATGGCGGCTCATCCGGCCATCGACTGACTGGCGGGAATAGTCGAAGTCGTGACCTTTTGGTTTCAGGTTGACCGCCGCGCGGATGGCATCTTCAAGCGGCTGTTCGGTGTCGGGATAATCCCGCAATGCGCCGCGCAGATCCGCCATGTCCTCCTGCCCAAGACACATATAGAGTTCGCCGGTGCAGGTCAGGCGCACGCGGTTGCAGCTTTCGCAGAAATTGTGAGACAGGGGCGTAATGAAGCCGATCTTCTGACCGGTTTCTTCCAGCCTGATATAGCGGGCCGGACCGCCAGTGCGTTCAGCCAGATCCGTGATCGAGTAATGGTTTTCGTACTCTTTGCGCACATCCTTGAGCGACCAGTACTGATCCAGGCGATCCTCGTTGCCGATATCGCCCATCGGCATGACCTCGATCCAGGTCAGGTCCATGTCGCGCTCGGCGCACCATTCAGTGATCTTGGGCAATTCGGGTTCGTTGAACCCCTTGAGCGCAACAGCATTGATCTTGATCCGCAGCCCAGCCTTTTGCGCCGCGTCGATGCCGTTCAGTACCTGTTTGAGGCGGCCCCAGCGTGTGACCTTGGCAAATTTGTCGTCATCCAGAGTGTCCAGGGATACATTCACACGGCGCACACCGGCGGCATAAAGATCTTCGGAAAAGCGATGCAATTGCGAACCGTTTGTCGTCAGCGTCAGCTCTTTCAACGCGCCGCTGTCCAAGTGGCGAGTCATGGCGTTGAAGAAAGTCATGATATTGCGACGAACCAATGGCTCACCGCCGGTAATGCGCAGTTTCTCGACGCCCATTCTTACAAAGGTCGAGCACATGCGATCCAGCTCTTCCAGCGTCAGAAGGTCTTTCTTGGGCAGAAAGGTCATGTTTTCGGACATGCAGTAGACGCAACGAAAATCACAGCGGTCCGTGACGGAGACGCGGAGATACGTGATAGCGCGGGCAAACGGGTCGATGAGCGGAGCAGACATGCGACATAGGTAAAGCTGTAACCTGCCTGCGACAAGTGCGAACTGCGCTTTGCACTGGATCACACCCGCATGGGGTTGTAGTTTCCGGGCATGAAAAAGGCATTTGTTTTTCTATGCGTTGTTTTGACCGGGTGCGACACTGTCCGGGCAACGAAGGAACGTGTGTTCGGGTCGGGGGACGAGGCGGCTGTGGCCGCATCGGATGTCGAAACTGCGCCAGTTGTCGCTGAGGAAGTTCTTCAGCCCGAGCCTGTTGCGGCACGCCCCAGTTGGGTCGGGGCCAAAACAACCATTGCCGGGCTTGGTGATCCGACCACGCCAGGACGCTGGATGCAGACGCCGCTGGTCGATAGCGAGGTAACGGCGCGGGTTGTTGTGCCCAGAACCGGCGCGCAGGCCTATATCACTCTGGTTCCTGCCGCAGGCCCGGAAAGTAGCGGCAGTCGCTTGTCGCTGGATGCCATGCGGGCCCTTCTGGTGCCATTAGACGAACTGGTCGAAGTCGCGGTTTATGCCGACTGACTTTTCAGGTATTTGGCTGCTTCGCGGCGGGCAAACGGTTTCATTCCATCACCGTGTTTGTCCAAAAAAGCGATCACGCGTTCGGGGTCGTGTTTGGACAGTTCCCGCAGCCACCAGGCGATTGATTTCTGAATGAACCAGTCGCGATCCGGGACATATCCGGCGGCCCAGCCGAGGATACGGTCGCGGCGTTGCAGGTCTTCGGGCTTGGGGTGGTTCTGTTTGGTCCAGGGCAGGGTTGCTACAAGAGCCGCGCGCCGGGTCCACATGTGATCGGACTGTGTCCACTGTTCGATGGCATTCAGCCTCTCGGGGTTGGCCATCAGTCGTTTTTGCATCGCCATGCAGGCATGATCGGCGACGGCCCAGGCGTCAAAATCCGGTAGCCAGCTTTGAAGTAGGTCCCAAACCTGATCGTCGGGCCTGATACGGGCCTGGGTTAGAAGCTTGGCCGCGGCAAGGCGCCCTTCGTGGATATCGGTTTGCCACAGCGCCTGGGCCAGCGCGACGCGTTTGTTCACATCCAGCTCTTGCCGCCATGCTTTGGTCAGATCGTTGAGAACCGGATTGGCGACACCCAGATAGACGCGATCCGCCTTGTGATAACTGGCCATCTGACCCGCACGTTCCGGGTCGGCATGGGCTTTGATCTGATCAAGAAAAGGGGTCAGCATTGGGGTCAGACCGGAACGCCTGTTGGCTTGCCGTCAATCGTCTGGCTGTTTTTTTCGGCCCAATAAGACCGGATGTCGCCGTCCGTCTTGCCATCGACCCACTTCTGCATCGTGTCGCGGTCGGACTGGAATTCCATGAACGGCACTGCATACCCGCAAGAGGTCTGAACCATTTCAATCGTCTGGTCGTAGATCTGCCGGGCGCTGCGGTGGTTGGGGAAGAGATTGGCCAGTTCGGCCCAGCCCTCATCTCCGACGTGCAGAGTGCGGGCCGTTCCATATGTGCGCAGGATCAGTGGGCGCGTGGTGAAGGCGCACCACATCAGTGTCATCCTGTTGACCTGCAAAAGATGCCCCGCAGTTTCGTTGCCGCTGCCGGTCAGGTTCATCCAGACGATGCGGTTTGGTCCGACCACCCGCAGCGAGTCCATACCTTTGGGTGAGATATTGACCTTTCCCTCGGACCCGGCGGTGCCGACGAAGAACATATGCTGATCTTCGATGAACTTTTGATGCGCGTCATCAAGCCGGGGAAACTGCTTGGCCATAATTCACTCCACCGTTACCGACTTTGCCAAATTGCGCGGCTGATCCACATCCGTGCCCTTGGCCACCGCCGTGTGGTAGGCCAGCAACTGTGCGGGAACCGAATAGAGGATCGGCGCAAGACTGGTGTGAATATGTGGCATCCGGATCGTGCTCCAGACTCCGTCTCCGGCCTCGTCAATTCCATCATCATCAGACACTAGGATCACTTTGCCTTTGCGCGCCATCACTTCCTGCATGTTTGACACGGTCTTGTCGAACACTGTGTCACGGGGTGCCATGACGACAACAGGCATATGCTTGTCGATCAGGGCGATGGGTCCGTGTTTCAACTCGCCCGATGCATACCCTTCGGCGTGTATATAGCTGATTTCCTTGAGCTTCAGCGCCCCTTCCATTGCCAGAGGATACATCAGGCCACGGCCCAGGAACAGAACGTCGCGCGCTTCGGACAGGCGTTGGGCTGCTTTGCGGATCGCCCGGTTCTGATCCAGTGCCGTGTTCAGCACGGTCGGTAACCCACGCAGCGCAGCGGTGTGATCGGCGATTTCCTCATCGGTCAGAGTGCCGCGGTCGGCCGCTGCCTTGAGCGCCAGCATCAGTAGAACACTTAGTTGACAGGTGAAGGCCTTGGTCGAAGCCACACCGATTTCAACGCCAGCATGGATCGGCAGGGCGATATCGCTTTCCCGAGCAATCGAGCTTTCAGGGACATTGACGACAGAAACGATCTTGTCCGCCTTGCCCTCGCAATAGCGCAGCGCGGCCAGGGTGTCCGCGGTTTCTCCTGACTGGCTGACAAACAGCGCCAGTGTGCGACCCGTGATCGGAGGTTCGCGATAGCGAAACTCGCTGGCGATATCGACCTCGACCGGCATCTTGGCCAGTTGTTCGAACCAGTATTTCGCGGTCAGGCAGGCGTAAAACGCGGTGCCGCAGGCGACCATGGTCAGGCGGTCCAGCTTGCTGAAATCCAGCTCGGCGTTGGGGAACACCACTCGATCACCGCCCGTGGGCAGGTAGGATCGGATGGCCTCGGCCACGACGATAGGCTGCTCAGCGATTTCCTTGGCCATGAAATGCTTGTGCTCGCCCTTGTCGGCGCGCGCATGATCCAGCTTGATCTTGCGCTTTTCCCGGTTGGCCAGTTCACCGGCTTCGTTGCGGATTTCCAGCGATGTTCGGGTCAGAACCGCGCGGTCGCCTTCCTCAAGATAAGTGATCTGGTTGGTCAGCGGCGCAAGGGCAATGGCGTCCGAACCCACATACATCTCACCATCCCCGTGGCCGATGGCCAGGGGTGATCCTTTGCGGGCCGCTACAATCAGGTCATCCTCACCATCGAAAAGGAATGCAAGGGCGAAGGCACCTTCCAACTTGTCGATGGTCTTGAAAGCGGCCTCGACCGGGGACATGCCTGTGTTGAGGTGATGTTCCGTCATCAGCGCGACGGTTTCAGTGTCGGTTTCGGTCTTGAAGGCCACGCCGTGTTTGGCCAGTTCCGCCCTCAGGTCGCGGTAGTTTTCGACAATTCCGTTGTGAACCACGGCCACCGGGCCCGCCTTGTGGGGATGCGCGTTGTTGACGGAAGGCGCACCATGTGTGGCCCATCGGGTGTGACCAATGCCGGATTTACCGGGCAGCGGATCATGCACCAACAGATCGCTGAGGTTGACCAGTTTGCCGACCGCACGGCGACGACCCAGGACACCGTCATTAACGGTTGCAATCCCGGCGCTGTCATAGCCGCGATATTCCAGCCGTTTCAGGGCTTCTACCAGTATAGGAGCCGCTTCATGCTGCCCCAAGACACCTACAATTCCACACATATCTCAGGCCTCGTTATCGCGGCGAGCCTTCTTCGCCTTCAACATATCAAACAGTTTTCTCGCGTAGCCGGGTTTGTTTTCCTGCTTGGCACGCGCCACGGCCAACGCCTCGGGCGCCACGTCTTTGGTCACCACGGTGCCTGTCGCTGTCATTGCGCCATCGCCCACAGTGACCGGGGCCACGAGCATGGTATTGGAGCCGATAAAGACATTCGCACCAATGGTGGTCTTGTGCTTCATCACGCCATCATAGTTGCAGGTGATTGTTCCCGCGCCGATATTCGTCGCAGCACCCACTGATGCGTCCCCGATATAGCTGAGGTGGTTGACCTTCGCGCCTTCGGCAATTTCTGCATTCTTGATCTCGACGAAATTGCCAACCCGCGTGTTTTCGGCCAGTTCCGCGCCGGGGCGCAGCCGCGCGTAGGGGCCGACAATGGCGCCGCGACTGACATGGCACCCTTCCAGATGGGAAAAGGCCCGGATGGTTGCACCGCTTTCGACGGTCACTCCGGGGCCGAAGACCACGTTGGGTTCGATTACTGTGTCACGCCCAATCACAGTGTCTGCGGACAAGTATACCGTATCCGGTGCCATCAATGTGACACCCATATCCAGCAGTTCTGCCCGCGCGCGCGCCTGAAACACCGCGTCGGCGGCAGCCAGATCAGCGCGTGAGTTCACGCCCAGCGTCTGGGCCTCGTCACAGGCGACGGCGGTTACGTTCAGACCGCGTTTGCGGGCGATCTCAACTACGTCTGTCAGGTAGTATTCGCCTGAGGCATTGTTGTTTTCAACGGCGTCAATCAGCGAAAAAAGCAACTGGGCATTACAAGCTAAAAGGCCCGAGTTGCAAAATGTTATGGTGCGCTCTTCATCTGATGCGTCTTTGAATTCGACAATGCGTTCCAACGTGTCGCCATTCATGACCAACCGGCCATAGCGGGCCGGATCAGCCGCTTCGAACCCAAGGATGACCAGGTCGTTCCCAGATCGAGCCTCGACCATCCGTTCCAGCGTGTCGTGTTGTAAAAACGGGGTGTCGCCGTAAAGAACCACGATATCACCGTCGAACCCGTCCAGTGCCGTCCTAGCCTGACCGACCGCGTGGGCCGTACCCAACTGTTCTTCCTGAACGGTTATCCGGGCATCTTCGTCTTCGTCCTGAGCAACCTTTGCTACAGCATCGGACCCGTGGCCGGTAACGATCACCGTACGTTCGGGCGACAGGACAGACCCGGCGCGCATCGCGTGAACAAGCATCGGAGCCTGAGCGATGGGATGCAGGACTTTGGGAAGATCCGAATTCATCCTGGTGCCTTTTCCGGCGGCAAGGATGACAAGGGCAATGGTCATGAAATCGTTTTCTCTTTGTGTTTTGTTGCCGACCGTTTTATCCGCTGAGGGCAAAGGCGCAAGCTGTTCGGCCATCAAACAAGATTGCCGATTGAAACAGGGCACGGCGAAAACCTGCCGAAACAGGAGGCAACATGCGGACCGTCATCTTCGATCTGGACGGCACATTGGCGGATACATCGGGCGATTTGCTGACAGCGGCGAACCATTGTTTTCGCGAAATGGGGTATGGTGATGTCCTGGTTCATGGGCAGGATGCAGGCATCGCGCTGCGTGGCGGTCGCATGATGTTAACCCAAGGGCTGAAACGCGTCGGAGCTTACGATGAGGACACCGTTCAGGCCTATTACCCGGTTCTGCTTGAGGCTTATGCGCAGGATATCGACACCCACACAAGTTTCTATCCGGGAGCGTTGCAGGCCGTCGAGATGCTGAGTAACGCGGGCTACGGTGTCGGCATTTGCACCAACAAGCCGGAACATCTGGCCGAATTGTTACTGACACGCATGGGAGTGCGGGATCGTTTTGCCTCGTTGGTCGGGGCGGATACGCTGCCAGTGCGCAAGCCGGACCCGGCCCCTCTGCGCGAGGCTGCGCGACGGGCCGGGGGGGATCCGGCCTGGTGCGTGCTGATCGGAGACTCGGATACCGACCGCAATACCGCCCGAGCGGCAGGGGTCCCATCGGTTTTGGTGACTTTCGGACCGTCAGGAGAGGACATGGCAGCGCTGGAGCCCGAAGCCCTGCTGCATCACTTTGACGACTTGCCCGATCTTGTGCCTGATCTGATCGGTGCGGCAGCCTGAAACCTTGACCGGACCCTGTCGGAGGTCCAGAAAAAGACCATGACGGAAACATTCACTGGTAATTTCACACAGCAGGAACCCCTTCCAGACGACGCAATTGAGGCAGCACTGGCTGTTCTGCGTCACGGGCGGCTGCATCGCTATAACGTGGTCCCCGGTGAGTTGGGGGAAACGGCCCTGCTAGAGCAGGAATTTGCGGCACAGATGGGGTCCAAGTATTGTCTGGCGGTTTCCTCTGGCGGTTATGCGCTTGCCACCGCGTTGCGGGCCGTCGGTGTGCAGCCGGGCGACCCGGTTCTGACCAACGCGTTCACTCTGGCCCCGGTGCCGGGATCAATTGCCTCGGTCGGGGCGCGTGCGATCTTTGTCGGCGTCTCCGAAAACCTGACCATCGATCTGGAGGATCTTGAGGGCAAACTGGATCAGGCCCGTGTCCTGATGCTCAGCCATATGCGCGGGCATCTGTGCGACATGGATCGTCTGATGCAGATGTGTGACGCGGCAGGCGTTATCGTGATCGAGGATTGCGCACACACGATGGGCGCGGCTTGGCGCGGTCAGTTGTCGGGGCGGCAGGGGGCGATCGGGTGTTATTCATGCCAGACCTATAAGCACGTAAACTCGGGCGAGGGCGGTTTGCTGGTTACTGATGACGCGGAACTGGCGGCCAAGGCTACAATGCTGTCGGGCTCATACATGCTGTATGAACGCCATCTGGCGGCGCCGGGACCTGAAGTGTTCGAGCGGATAAAGTACACCACACCCAATGTGTCCGGTCGCATGGACAATTTGCGTGCCGCCATCCTGCGCCCTCAGTTGCGGGATCTGGACCGGCAGGTGAAACGGTGGAACGAGCGCTATCGCGAGATCGAGACCGGGCTGCGCGGCACTCCGGGCCTGACGATAGTCGAGCGACCCGAAGAGGAAACCTATGTCGGGTCTTCGATCCAGTTCCTGCTGCTGGATTGGTCGCCTGAGCGGATAGCGGACGTTACCAGCCGCTGCGCCGCGCGTGGGGTCGAGATCAAATGGTTTGGCGGGGCTGAGCCAACAGGGTTCACGTCGCGCTATGACAGCTGGAGATATTTCGAAAGCGAACGGATGCCGGAAAGTGACCGTGTTCTGGCAGGCATCATGGATATGCGTGTGCCGCTGACCTTTTCGCTGGAGGATTGCCGAGTGATCGCGCGCATCATCCGAGCCGAAGTGGGCGCAGTTTATCAATCCTAGCCAAACAGAGTGCGCTTTCAGCGCACGCTCGACCCTTGAGAGCGCCGCCCGGTCCGGGCGGCGTTTTGTGTTTTGGTCCAGGCTTTCACAAAGATTGACCGGAGACAGATTCGCTGTTAGAGATTTATTGAACACTTGTTCATTAATGCGGAGGGAGGACACAGATGTTCATGGCCACGATGAAGTTTGATCTGGGTGAGGATGTGAACGCCCTGCGCGAGATGGTACATCGGTGGGCGCAGGAGCGCGTCAAGCCGATGGCGGCTGAGATTGATGCCAAGAACAGCTTTCCGAATGAACTGTGGAAAGAAATGGGAGAGCTTGGTCTTTTGGGTGTCACCGTGCCAGAAGAATACGGCGGTGCGGGCATGTCCTATTTGGCGCATACAATTGCTGTCGAAGAGGTCGCGCGCGCCTCGGCCTCGGTTTCGCTGTCTTATGGGGCGCATTCCAATCTGTGTGTGAACCAGATCAAGCTGAACGGTACGAAAGAGCAAAAACAGAAATACCTGCCGCGCCTGGTCTCGGGCGAACATGTAGGCGCGCTGGCAATGTCGGAACCTTCCGCAGGTTCAGACGTGGTGTCGATGAAGCTGCGGGCGGAAAAACGCAACGACCATTACCGCCTGAACGGCAACAAGTACTGGATCACAAACGGGCCGGACGCGGATACACTGGTGGTTTATGCCAAGACGGACCCCGATGCCGGATCAAAAGGCATTACCGCATTTCTGATTGAAAAAGAGATGAAGGGTTTTTCGACCTCGCCCCATTTCGACAAGTTGGGGATGCGCGGGTCGAACACAGCCGAACTGATCTTTGAAGATGTTGAAGTGCCGTTCGAGAACGTGTTGGGAGAAGAGGGCAAGGGCGTAGCCGTGCTCATGTCAGGTCTGGACTATGAGCGCGTGGTTCTGGCCGGAATCGGCACCGGCATCATGGCCGCCTGTCTGGATGAGGTGATGCCGTATCTGGCCGAGCGCAAGCAATTCGGCAAACCGATTGGCAGCTTCCAACTGATGCAGGGCAAGATTGCCGACATGTATACCGCGATGAACTCGGCGCGGGCCTATGTCTATGAGGTGGCTAAGGCCTGTGATCGTGGGGACGTCACCCGGCAGGATGCAGCGGCGTGCTGTCTTTATGCATCCGAACAGGCGATGGTTCAGGCGCATCAGGCGGTTCAGGCGCTGGGCGGGGCAGGGTTTCTGTCGGATGCACCGGTCAGCCGAATCTTCCGGGACGCCAAGCTGATGGAGATCGGCGCAGGTACCAGCGAGATTCGACGGATGCTGATCGGCCGGGAAATGATGAACGAAATGCGCTGAATGAAGACGCCCCGCAGACGAGGTTACAGCGGGGCGTTTCGATCAAAGGATCAGAAGCGATGAACGTAGGAAATACCGACCAGCCAAGGGTCGATGTTCGCAGTGCCAATATCGGCTCCGTTCAGAGTGACGTCCGAGTCGATGTCGAACCAGCGTACATTCAGACGGACCGCACCTTTGTCGGTGATCATGTAGTCGAGACCGGCTTGCAGCGAAACGCCGAAGGAATCATCGACCTTGAGGTTGCCAAGGGCAGATTGCTCGTCAAAGAAGATGGTATAGTTCAGACCGGCGCCGACATAGGGCTTCCAGGCGCTATTGGTCGGGAAGTGATAGTTCAGCGACAAGGTGGGCGGCAGATGCTTGACGCTGCCAGCGTCCACGCTTCCGCCCAAGGTGACGTTATGTTTGAACGGGGTCGCGGCCAGCAGCTCGATCCCCAGATTGTCCTGGATGAAATACTCGGCGGTGAAGATCGGGCGCGTATCCGAGTCGATATCGGCGCTCAGGCCGGCCAGTGTTCCGTTGTTGGATTTCGGGTCCAGGTACCCCACACCGATGCCGAGCGTCCAATCCCCCTGAGATTGGGCAAACGCAGGAGCAGCCAGAGCCACCAACGCGGTGGAAAGGGTCAATGCGGCGAGTTTCTTGGTCATTGTCTTGCCTTTGGTTCTGTTGATGACCTTGGTGTTGCAGCGATTGGAACTGCCCACTCTGATCTGCATCAAGTTTATGTGAAGGAGTTGGGTGCAGTTGAACCGAGAAGTGCAGGAAATATAGGGAAAATTCGCCGTGCTAACCGCTGAGCGCATACCGGGTTTGCGCCCGGATGGAGGCTGGGATCTGCCGGACAGGCTGAACATGGCGCAGCAGTGCCTGCGGCATGCGGGGGACCGGGTCGCGCTGATCGATTTGACCGGACCGGACCCGCAGCACATCAGCTTTGCGCAGCTGTCGCAAATGACAGACGGAATAGCCCGCGCATTATTGCGCCATGTGAAGCCCGGTGATCGCGTCGGAGTGTTGCTGAGCCAGTCGCCATGGTGTGCGGCGGCCCATCTGGCGATCTGGAAGATCGGGGCTGTGTCGGTCCCTTTGTTCAAACTGTTCAAGCAGGACGCGCTGCGGTCGCGGGTCAGTGACGCAGGTGCCGGGATTGTACTGACCGACGCCGAAGGGGCTGATCTGTTGGGTGATCTGGCCACGCCCTTGATTGCAGCGGAAATTGGCGAAGACGGTCCCGCTGTACCATTTGCCGCGACCGGCCCTGACGATCCGGCTGTGTTGATCTATACCTCGGGCACAACCGGCAGCCCGAAGGGCGCGC
The DNA here is from genome assembly GCF_056531345.1 of Ruegeria sp. N7. Taxonomy (NCBI): domain Bacteria; kingdom Pseudomonadati; phylum Pseudomonadota; class Alphaproteobacteria; order Rhodobacterales; family Roseobacteraceae; genus Ruegeria; species Ruegeria sp. N7. Next base: position 229,633 of record NZ_JBQFLR010000002.1, read on the forward strand.
TGCATGGGCACCGGGTTCTGACCGGTCATTTGCCAGGGGTTTCGATCAGCCATAATCACTTGCGCGAAGGCGATTGTCTTTGGACCCCGGCGGATTGGGCGTGGATCGGCGGGTTGTTCGACGTGCTGATGCCGGGTCTTGCGCTGGGCATTCCTGTTGTCGCGGCACGGCTTGAGAAATTCACCCCCGAGGCCTGCGCTGACATCATCGCGCGTGGCGGGGTACGGAACGTCTTTTTCCCACCAACGGCGCTGCGAATGCTCAAGGCAGCAGATCAGGTGATCCCCGGTCTGCGCTCGTTCGCGTCCGGGGGTGAACCGCTGGGGGCCGAAATGCTGGCATGGGGTCAGAAGGCGTTCGGCCTGACGATCAACGAATTTTACGGCCAGACTGAATGCAACATGGTCGTATCCTCCTGCGCCGAAGATTTCCCTGTGCGCCCCGGCTGTATCGGCCAACCGGTGCCGGGGCATGAGGTTGCGGTGATTGATGAGGACGGAAACCCGACCGGCGAAGAGGGCGACGTGGCCATCCGGCGCGGCTCGGCCTCGATGCTGCTGGAATACTGGAACCGACCCAAGGCGACGGCTGAGAAGTTCCGGGGCGACTGGCTGATCACCGGTGATCGCGGCGCGTGGGAGGGCGACTATCTGCGCTTTGTCGGCCGCGATGATGATGTGATCACCTCAGCCGGGTATCGCATTGGCCCAGCTGAGATCGAGGATTGCCTGCTGACCCACCCGGCAGTGGCGACGGTTGGCGTGGTCGGCAAACCCGACCCGCTGCGGACCGAGATCGTGAAGGCCTATGTGGTGTTGAAGCCGGGGGCTGAGGCTTCGGAGCGCGAGTTGCAGGACTGGGTCAAAGACCGTCTGGCGCATTATTCGTATCCGCGCGAGGTGGCGTTTCTGGAGGAGCTGCCGATGACGGTGACGGGGAAGGTGATCCGAAAGGAACTGAAGGCGCGGGCGGCGGGGGAATTGAAATGAATAAGATTCTGCGGCGTCTGTCAGGGTTAAAGTGCCCTAAATGTGGGGTGCCGCAGCCCTTGAGTGTTTTGAACACTATGGTTGGCAGTGAGGAGTACGTGCCAGCTGTAAGGTGTGGTAACTGCGAAGCTTGGCTGCGCGTTAAGTCCAAGAATGGGGTTTTTCATTTCTTACTATTGCTTTTTCTGATGACGCTGCCTTTGCCATTCTTGGCACTGGATGAGATTAGTATCAATTTGAACAACCCTGAAGGGCTGTTCAATTGGCCCCTCTCGTCTTCTGCAAAGAGCGTAATCTTCTACATAATTTACTTCGCAGTGGTGGTCTTGCCCATAAGTAATCGGGCATTGAAGGTGGATATCTACAAATGAAACTCACATCCAAAGCCATGCCCGGCTCCGAGGGCTTCAAGACAAACCGCACCGCTCATCTCGATGCGCTGGCGCAAATCTCTGCTGCTGCCGAAGCAGCCCGCATGGGCGGGGGCGAGAAATCCCGCGCGCGGCATGAATCCCGAGGCAAGATGTTGCCGCGCAGGCGGGTGGCGAACCTGCTTGATCCGGGGTCGCCGTTCCTTGAAATCGGGGCGACAGCGGCACATGGGATGTATGGCGATGCAGCACCTTGTGCCGGGGTCATCGCGGGGATTGGCCGGGTGCAGGGGCGCGAGGTTATGGTGGTGTGCAATGATGCCACCGTGAAGGGCGGCACCTATTATCCGATGACCGTCAAGAAGCACCTGCGTGCGCAGGAGATTGCCGAGGAAAACCATCTGCCCTGCATCTATCTGGTCGACAGTGGCGGCGCGAACCTGCCCAATCAGGATGAGGTGTTCCCAGACCGCGACCACTTTGGGCGTATCTTCTACAATCAGGCGCGGATGAGCGCGAAGGGTATCCCTCAGATCGCCGTTGTCATGGGATCATGCACGGCGGGTGGGGCTTATGTTCCTGCGATGTCCGATGTGACGATCATCGTAAAGGAACAGGGCACGATCTTTCTGGCCGGGCCGCCGCTGGTCAAGGCTGCGACGGGTGAGGTTGTCAGCGCCGAGGATCTGGGTGGCGGCGATGTGCACACGCGCCTGTCGGGGGTGGCAGACTATCTGGCCGAAGATGATGCACATGCGCTGGCATTGGCGCGGCGGGCTGTCGGGTCATTGGGGGGTGCCGGGCTGAAGCCCGGCCTACGGTTCGAAGCACCCGAGGAGCCAGCTTATGATCCGGAGGAAATTCTGGGAGTCGTTCCCGCCGATTTGCGGACACCTTATGACATTCGTGAAGTGATTGCGCGGCTTGTCGATGGGTCACGGTTTGATGAGTTCAAACCCCGGTTTGGCGAGACACTGGTCACCGGCTTTGCCCATGTCAAAGGGTGTCCCGTCGGGATCATTGCCAACAATGGCGTTCTGTTCTCGGAGGCTGCGCAAAAGGGCGCGCATTTCGTTGAACTGTGTTCGCAGCGCAAAACCCCGCTGGTGTTTTTGCAGAACATCACCGGCTTCATGGTTGGTCGCAAATACGAAAACGAAGGCATCGCGCGGCATGGGGCCAAGATGGTGACCGCCGTGGCCACCACCAACGTGCCCAAGATCACCATGCTGGTCGGCGGCTCGTTCGGGGCCGGAAACTATGGCATGGCTGGACGCGCCTATCAGCCACGGTTCCTGTGGACATGGCCCAACTCGCGCATCTCTGTGATGGGGGGTGAGCAGGCAGCCGGTGTTCTGGCCACCGTCAGGCGCGATGGGATCGAACGACAGGGCGGCACCTGGTCGGCCGAGGAAGAGGCCGAATTCAAACGTCCGACGCTGGAGATGTTCGAAGAGCAATCGCACCCGCTTTATGCCTCGGCCCGTCTCTGGGATGACGGCATCATCGACCCGCGCAAAAGTCGCGATGTGCTCGCCTTGTCTCTGAGCGCCGCACTGAACGCCCCGATAGAGGAGACACGTTTCGGCGTGTTCAGGATGTAAGATGAACGTTTCATTGAATGACGTCATGGCACGCTATCCGGGTGCCCAGACTTTCAAGTTTGGTGACAATGCCCGGCTGAGTGCTGAGCTGCTGGCATTGGTACGATCAGGGCGGAAAACGGCAACCTGTGGTGCGTTGCGCGACTATCCCGAAGGCAGCCCTGACACTCCTGTGGTCGGTCGGAGGGATATTGCGATGGAATGGGATGATCGTCCGGCCTTGGTGATCGAAACGGTCGAGGTCTCGACCTGCCGATACTGCGACGTAACCGAGGATTTCGCGTTGGCAGAGGGCGAAAATGAAACGCTTGAGGGATGGAGAGAGGGTCATCGCCAGTATTTCGAACGCAATGGCGGATTTGATCCGGAGATGGAGCTGCTATGCGAGCGATTTCGACTTGTCGAAGATCTGGCGGTTGAGGGGTAAGCTATGTTCAACAAAATCCTGATTGCCAACCGGGGCGAGATTGCTTGCCGGGTTATGGAAACCGCTCAGAAGATGGGCGTGTCCTGTGTGGCTGTTTATTCCGATGCGGACACGGCGGCCAAGCATGTGCAGATGGCGGATGAGGCCATTCATATCGGCGGTCCCGCGCCAGCGGAAAGCTATCTGAAGGGCGATGTGATTATTCAGGCTGCGCTGGATACCGGCGCACAGGCGATTCATCCCGGCTATGGATTCCTGTCAGAGAACCCCGATTTTGTCGACGCGGTCGAGGCCGCGGGTTTGACCTTTATCGGCCCATCAGCGGATGCGATCCGCAAGATGGGTCTCAAGGATGCGGCCAAGGTGTTGATGGAACAGGCTGACGTGCCTGTGGTGCCCGGCTACCATGGCGACAATCAGGATCCCGAACACCTGGCAGGTGCGGCTGATGCGATTGGGTATCCGGTGCTGATCAAGGCCGTTGCAGGCGGTGGCGGTAAAGGTATGCGTCTGGTCGAACGCCCCGAGGATTTCCGTTCCGCATTGGACAGCGCACGGGGCGAAGCCAGAACCGCTTTTGGCAATGACGCTGTGCTGGTAGAGAAATTCGTGGCCAAACCCCGCCATATCGAAGTGCAGGTATTTGGTGACGGTACCCATGCGGTGCATTTGTTCGAACGCGATTGCTCGTTGCAACGCCGCCATCAGAAAGTGATCGAAGAGGCACCAGCCCCGGGCATGACTTCTGAGATGCGGGAGGCGATGGGGCAGGCGGGCGTGCGCGCAGCCGAGGCGATAGGTTATAAGGGTGCAGGCACGGTGGAGTTCATCGTCGATGCCTCGGACGGGCTGCGCCCCGACAGATTCTGGTTCATGGAGATGAACACGCGTCTACAGGTGGAGCATCCGGTGACAGAAGCCATCACCGGCGTCGATCTGGTCGAATGGCAGTTGCGCGTTGCGGCAGGAGAGAGCCTTCCCAGGCAACAGGATGATCTGTCGATCTCGGGTCACGCCTTCGAGGCCCGGCTTTATGCCGAAGATGTGCCAAAAGGGTTTTTACCCGCGACGGGAACGCTCACTCATCTGGTTTTCCCGGCCAATTGCCGTGCGGATAGTGGTGTTCGCACAGGTGACACCATCAGCCCGTGGTATGATCCGATGATTGCCAAAGTGGTGGTGCACGGTCCGACCCGCGCCGTCGCGCTTGAGACGTTGCACCGAGTGCTGCGGGAAACCGAAGTGGCGGGCACCGTTACGAATCTCGCCTTTCTGGGCGCGCTGACCCGCCATGATGGATTTGCCTCGGGCGATGTGGATACGGGCCTGATCGGGCGCGATCTTAACGGGTTGGTGCAGGAATCTCCGACTTCGGCCGCGACCGCTGTTGCGGCTGCGATGACCGCACTGAATCTGGTGGATGTCACGCCTGACACCGGGTTTTCGCTCTGGGCTCCGCTGCATCGAGCGGTGCAGCTGTCCGATCAGGGAGAGATTCTTGATCTGGACGTGCAGGTCGACGGGCCGGATCGCCAGCTTTGGCAGCTGGGCGAACACCGTGTCGTGGCCGAGCGGATCTCGGGGCGGTGGGCGCTGAGCGGCGCACCGATGCCCCGGGTGGCTGTCAGCGGAACTACTTTGACCGTATTTACTGACTACGGTCGCAGTTTCGACGTTATCGATCCGCTTGACCGGGATGCCAGCGCGACGGGTGACACCAATGTGATCGAAGCGCCGATGCCGGGTCTGGTCAAGGCAGTCTTTGCCACTGCGGGGCAGACCGTTCAGGAAGGCGACCGTTTGGCTATTCTCGAAGCGATGAAAATGGAGCATTCGTTGCTCGCCGCGCGGGATGGTGTGGTGGCCGAGGTGCTGGTCGAAGATGGCGCGCAGGTCGAGGCTGGGGCAGCTTTGGTGCGTTTGGAAGAAGAGTGATCTGTACCCGCACGGCTCGACGTGCCACGGTCGCGCTATCCGTATTTGGAATGAGAGCAAGCCATAAGGGGTTCTGACATGGGTGATCTGGTCGAAATCTACGAAGTTGGACCGCGCGACGGGCTGCAAAACGAAACCCGTGAGATACCGGTTGCCGACAAAGTGGCGCTGATCGACTGCCTTAGCCGCGCCGGGTTCCGTCGAATCGAAGTTGCAAGCTTTGTCTCTCCCAAATGGGTGCCCCAAATGGCTGGATCGGCGCAGGTTCTGGCCGGCATAACCCGGGCGGACGGAGTGCGGTACGCGGCGTTGACGCCGAATATGCGCGGGTACGAGGATGCGCTGGCCGCCAAAGCGGATGAGATTGCCATTTTTGCGTCGGCCTCCGAGGGGTTTTCCAAAGCAAACATCAATGCCTCGATCGCCGAGTCAATCGAACGGTTCACGCCGATACTCGAAGCGGCGCGCCATATCGACCTTCCGGTTCGCGGCTATGTCTCTTGCGTGACCGATTGCCCTTATGACGGCCCGACCCCGCCCGAGAAAGTGGCCGAAGTTGCCGATCGCCTATTTGCGTTAGGCTGTTACGAGGTGTCATTGGGGGACACAATCGGGCAGGGCACACCAGACAAGATCGCTCATATGCTTCTGGCGGTTAGGGAAAGAGTTCCTGTGACGCGGCTTGCCGGGCATTTTCATGACACCAATGGGCGTGCAATCGACAATATCGATGCGGCACTTTCGCTGGGGGTGCGCGTGTTCGACGCGGCCGTGGGTGGGCTTGGCGGTTGCCCGTATGCTCCGGGGGCCGCAGGCAATGTCGCGACTGAAACCGTTGCAGCGCATTTGCAACGGTTGGGCTATCAAACCGGTCTGGATATCGATGTGGTCGAAGAGGCCGCACAGATGGCCAAGGCGTTGAGGGGCTAACATGTTCGAAACAATCTCGATTTCAGCAGACGAACGCGGTGTTGCCACGTTAACTCTGGACCGGGCAGATAAGCACAACGCGCTGTCGGGTCAGATGATTACCGAGCTGACACAGGCCGCGTCGCAATTGGGCCAGGATGGCGCTGTCCGAGCGGTCGTTCTGGCTGCTGCGGGAAAGACGTTTTGCGCCGGTGGTGATTTGGGATGGATGCAGGACCAGATGTCGGCCGACAAGGCGACGCGATTTGTCGAAGCGCGCAAGCTGGCCGAGATGTTGCATGCGTTGAACACGATGCCCAAACCCCTGATCGGGGCACTACAAGGCAACGCCTTTGGCGGAGGCGTTGGGATGGCCGCCGTGTGCGATGTTGCCATCGGTGTAGATAGTCTGAAGATGGGACTGACCGAGACCCGGCTGGGGCTGATTCCGGCGACAATCGGCCCTTATGTTATCGCTCGTATGGGTGAGGCGCGGGCACGGCGTGTGTTCATGTCGGCCCGGTTGTTCGATGCGCCCGAAGCGGTTGATCTGGGATTGCTGGCAAAGGCTGTGCCCTCCGAGCAGCTTGCGGCCGCGATAGAAGAGGAAGTTCGGCCCTATCTTTCGTGCGCGCCGGGGGCGGTTGCATCTGCCAAGGCGCTGGTTCGAACTCTGGGACCTCGTATTGATGATGCCACAATCGACCAGACCATCAACGAACTGGTCGAACGCTGGGAAACGGAAGAGGCGCGTGAAGGGATCGCGGCGTTCTTCGAAAAACGTAAACCTGCATGGAATAAGTAAGTTTACCGAGTTTCCGCAAGCCAATGCAAAACGCGCGAAATGCGATTCTATGCCGCGCTGTCAAGCGTATGTTTGATGGTGAACGGGGCTGTGTTCGGTTGACCCTCTGACCCGGCGGGGATAGAGAATGTCCAGTCAACACGCCAATTGACGGCGCACCCGACAAGATGCGTGCGCAAGAAAGGAGCTATTCGTGGAAGACCTGCTGCGGGAGTACCTCCCGATTCTGGTGTTTCTGGCCGTTGCCGTAGGCCTTGGAATCGTCCTGATTCTTGCCGCCGTTGTACTGGCTGTCCGCAATCCCGACCCCGAAAAGGTCAGCGCATATGAATGTGGCTTCAACGCCTTCGACGATGCGCGAATGAAATTTGACGTCCGATTCTATCTGGTCTCGATTCTCTTCATCATCTTCGATCTTGAGATCGCATTCCTGTTTCCCTGGGCCGTCGGGTTCCGCGATATCAGCGATGTCGGCTTCTGGTCGATGATGGTGTTTCTGGCCGTGCTGACCATCGGCTTTGCCTATGAGTGGAAGAAAGGGGCCCTGGAATGGGAGTGATGACCGGTGCAAACACCGCTGGCGTCGACAAGGAAGTCGCCACCCAGGCCCTGAATGCCGAGTTGCAGGACAAAGGTTTTCTGCTGACCTCGAGCGAGGATATCATCAACTGGGCTCGTACCGGTTCGCTGCACTGGATGACTTTTGGTCTGGCCTGCTGCGCGGTTGAAATGATGCACACCTCGATGCCGCGCTATGATGCGGAACGTTTCGGCATCGCCCCGCGCGCCTCTCCGCGCCAATCTGACGTGATGATCGTGGCCGGCACGCTGACCAACAAGATGGCCCCTGCGTTGCGCAAGGTTTACGACCAGATGCCCGAGCCGCGCTATGTGATCTCGATGGGGTCCTGCGCGAATGGCGGTGGTTACTACCACTATTCCTATTCTGTCGTGCGTGGCTGTGACCGGGTAGTTCCGGTGGATATCTATGTGCCCGGCTGCCCTCCGACCGCCGAGGCGCTGCTTTACGGTCTGCTACAGCTACAACGCAAAATCCGCCGCACCGGCACAATTGTACGCTGAGGGGAAGGGTAGATGAGCGAAGCACTCAAAGAACTCGGCACCCAGCTTGAACTGAAACGAGCCGATTGTGTTCTGTCCTGGGATGTGACCCATGGTGAGCTGAACGTCGATGTGGCGCCGTCGAACCTCGTGGAATTCGTAGAATTCCTGCGGTCGGACCAAAATTGCAAGTTCTCGACACTGGTGGATATCACCGGCGTCGATTACCCCGAACGCGCCAAGCGGTTCGACGTGGTGTATCACTTCCTGTCGATGTACCAGAACCAGCGCATCCGTCTGCGGGTTTCGATCCGCGAAGATGACATGGTGCCTTCGATAGTCGATATCCACCCCTCGGCCAACTGGTTCGAGCGTGAGGTGTTCGACATGTTCGGCATCCTGTTCTCGGGCCATCCAGACTTGCGGCGCATCCTGACGGATTATGGCTTCCGTGGCCATCCGCTGCGCAAAGATTTCCCGACCACGGGCTACACCGAGGTGCGTTATGACGAGGCGCAGAAACGCGTCGTCTACGAGCCGGTCAGTCTGGTGCAGGAGTACCGTCAGTTTGATTTCATGTCCCCATGGGAAGGTGCGAATTACATTCTGCCAGGGGATGAGAAACAGGAGACCGAATAATGGGTGGCATCTGGTGGCTGATCCTGTCTGCGCTGACCATCATTCCGATGGTGAAGATTTTGCCGTTCTTCGGGATCAACAAATACTGGTGCCTGCTGTGTCTGGTTCCCTTTGGCACGATCGCATTGCTGTGGTGGGTCGGGCTGAAACTGCAAGAGTTGGAGCGCCGCTGAGATGATAGGTGAGTTGATCATTCTGGGCGCGTTTGGGGTTCTACTGGCCGGGTCTGCGGTCAAGGCGGTCGAGGCCGAAAAGGTCCGGGTTCGGGCCGAAGCAAAGAAGAAACGAGGGCGTTGATGGACGGCTCAAGATATGATGACGGCAGCACGGACGCGCTGAGCGGCGAGCAGAAGATCCGCAACTTCAACATCAACTTCGGCCCGCAACACCCCGCGGCGCACGGAGTTTTGCGTCTGGTGCTCGAGTTGGACGGCGAGATTGTCGAACGTTGCGACCCGCATATCGGCCTGCTGCATCGTGGCACCGAAAAGCTGATGGAAAGCCGGACGTATCTGCAAAACCTGCCGTATTTCGACCGTCTGGACTATGTGGCACCGATGAACCAGGAACATGCCTGGTGTCTGGCCATCGAAAAGCTGACCGGGGTCGAGGTGCCGCGCCGGGGCTCGCTGATCCGGGTGCTGTATTCCGAAATCGGACGCATCCTGAATCACCTGTTGAACGTGACCACGCAGGCGATGGATGTGGGCGCTCTGACCCCGCCGCTGTGGGGTTTTGAAGAACGCGAAAAGCTGATGGTGTTTTATGAGCGTGCCTGTGGCGCCCGCCTGCACGCCGCTTATTTCCGCCCCGGTGGTGTCCATCAGGACCTGCCGCCCGAACTGCTGGACGATATCGAGGCCTGGAGTCACGAATTCCCAAGCGTCCTTGATGACATTGATGGGCTGCTGACCGAAAACCGCATCTTCAAGCAGCGCAACGCCGATATCGGCGTGGTGACCGAGGATGACATCCAGAAATACGGCTTCTCGGGCGTGATGGTGCGTGGATCGGGTCTGGCCTGGGACCTGCGTCGCGCGCAGCCCTACGAGTGCTATGATGAGTTTGAATTCCAGATTCCCGTCGGCAAGAACGGCGATTGCTATGACCGCTACCTTGTCCGCATGGAGGAAATGCGCCAGTCGCTGCTGATCATCCGTCAGGCCATCGCCAAAATCCGCGAGTGCCCCGGTGACGTTCTGGCACGCGGCAAGATCACTCCACCGAAACGCTCGGACATGAAGACCTCGATGGAGAGCCTGATCCATCACTTCAAGCTGTATACCGAAGGCTTCCACGTGCCTGCCGGTGAGGTCTATGCTGCCGTCGAAGCCCCCAAGGGCGAGTTCGGCGTCTATCTGGTCGCCGACGGCACCAACAAACCCTACCGCGCCAAACTGCGCGCACCGGGCTTCCTGCACCTGCAAGCCATGGACCACGTTGCCAAAGGCCACCAACTGGCCGACGTCGCCGCCATCATCGGCACCATGGACGTCGTATTTGGAGAGATTGACCGCTAATGCTCCGCCGTCTTCATCCCGAACAACCCGAAAGCTTTGCCTTCACTGCTGCCAACCAGCAATGGGCCGAAGCGCAGATCACCAAATACCCCGAAGGCCGTCAGGCCAGTGCGGTCATTCCGCTTCTGTGGCGTGCGCAGGAGCAGGAGGGCTGGCTGAGCCGTCCGGCGATTGAATCCGTCGCCGACATGCTTGGTATGGCCTATATCCGTGTGCTTGAGGTGGCCTCGTTCTACTTCATGTTCCAGCTGCAACCGGTTGGAACGGTTGCGCATATTCAGGTTTGTGGCACGACCTCTTGCATGATCTGCGGGGCCGAGGATCTGATCGCTGTCTGCAAGGAGAAGATCGCGGCCAAGCCACACGTGCTGTCCGCCGATGGCAAGCTGAGCTGGGAAGAGGTCGAATGCCTTGGCTCCTGCACCAATGCGCCGATGGCGCAGATCGGCAAGGATTACTACGAAGACCTGACCGCTGAGAGCTTTGGCAAGATTCTTGATGATCTGGTGGCAGGCAAAGTTCCGACGCCGGGCCCGCAGAATGGTCGCTATGCGGCTGAACCGCTCAAGGGGCTGACCAGCCTGACGGAGTATGACAGCGGCAAAACGCGGTACAACGCCAGCGTCGAACTGGCCACCGATATTGGCGATACGGTCAAGCGTATCGATGGGACCGAGGTTCCGATCCTGACCCCTTGGTTGGGCAAGGATGGCCAAGCGGCTGCGACCAAAGCTGCACCGAAGCCGCCCAAAGCGCCAGCCCCGGCGAAACCCGCTGTGAAACAGGCCGCTGAGGCGAAGGCAGCGAAAGAGGACCAGCCCGAAACACTCACAGGCGCGCGCGACGGCAAGGCAGATAACCTGAAACTGTTGAAAGGCGTAGGCCCCAAGCTGGAGCAGACGCTGAACGAGCTGGGATTCTTCCACTTTGATCAGATCGCAGCCTGGACACCGGAACAGGTCGCCTGGGTCGATGCGCGGTTAAAGTTCAAGGGCCGGATCGAACGCGATGGTTGGATTGAACAGGCAGCTAAGCTTGCGGCGGGTGAGGAAACCGAATTTGCCAAACGTGCCAAGGAAGATGGCACCTACAAAGACTAAACGGGTGCCCCATCCGGGCATCGGGGGATGATGGACAAGGATAAGGATCAGGCCATAGCCCGAAAGGGCAGACATATCGGCATCGTCATTGCCGTGACGATGGTGATCTGGCTTGCCATGAACCTGTTCATTGGCCCCGCGCTGGGTTTGACAGCCCGGCACGCGCTGCTGTTTGATTTTGCTGCTCTGGCGGCATTCATTTATGCGGGTGTGAACATTTTTCAACTCTGGCGCATGCGTCAGGACAGCTGAAGGTAACGAATGATGCTGAAGGATCAGGACCGGATCTTTACCAACATCTACGGGATGCACGAACGCACGCTGAAAGGCGCGCAAGCCCGCGGGCATTGGGACGGCACAGCTGGCCTGATTGAAAAGGGCCGGGACTGGATCATTCAGACAATGAAGGATTCCGGGCTGCGCGGACGCGGCGGTGCGGGCTTCCCAACAGGCCTGAAATGGTCGTTTATGCCAAAGGAAAGCGACGGTCGCCCTTCCTATCTGGTTGTGAATGCCGATGAATCCGAGCCCGGCACCTGCAAAGACCGTGAGATCATGCGCCATGATCCCCACACGTTGATTGAAGGGTGTCTGATCGCCTCTTTCGCGATGAACGCACATACCTGCTATATCTACCTGCGCGGCGAATACATCCGCGAGCGTGAGGCATTGCAGGCTGCGATTGATGACGCCTATGACGCGGGGCTTCTTGGCAAAAATGCCGCTGGTTCGGGCTGGGATTTCGATCTTTTCCTTCATCACGGGGCTGGGGCCTATATTTGTGGCGAGGAAACCGCCCTGATTGAAAGCCTTGAGGGCAAAAAGGGCATGCCGCGGATGAAACCTCCGTTCCCGGCGGGTGCCGGGCTGTACGGATGTCCGACCACTGTGAACAACGTGGAATCCATCGCGGTGGTGCCGACCATTCTGCGTCGGGGTGCGGATTGGTTCGCTGGATTTGGTCGCCAGAACAACGCCGGTACCAAGCTGTTTGCGATCTCGGGCCACGTGAACAACCCATGTGTCGTCGAAGAGGCGATGTCGATCCCGTTCGAACAGCTGATCGAAACCCATTGCGGCGGCATTCGCGGCGGGTGGGATAATCTTCTGGCGGTTATCCCTGGTGGATCCTCGGTTCCCTGCGTGCGCGGTGAAAACATGCGCGACGCGATCATGGATTTCGATTACCTGCGCAACGACCTGGGGTCGGGTCTGGGTACGGCAGCGGTGATTGTGATGGACAAATCCACCGACATCATCAAGGCGATCTGGCGCCTGTCGAAGTTTTACAAGCATGAAAGCTGTGGCCAGTGTACGCCGTGTCGCGAAGGCACCGGCTGGATGATGCGTGTGATGGATCGTCTGGTGCGCGGCGAGGCTGAACTGGAAGAGATCGACATGTTGTTTGACGTGACCAAACAGGTCGAAGGACACACTATCTGCGCTTTGGGCGATGCGGCCGCCTGGCCGATCCAAGGCCTGATCCGCAATTTCCGGGAAGAGATCGAAGACCGCATCAAGGCTCAGAAATCGGGCCGTATGGGTGCGATGGCAGCGGAGTGAACGAAAATGGAAGTGTTTGCTGAATATAGCCACGCGATTGCGTCGGTTGTGCTATTCACGCTGGTTGTATTGTTTCTGGCGCCGTTTTCGGCACTGGCCAAACAAGCCAAAGGGCTGGCACCCGGTGCGACACCCGAGCAGGACTATGCCGACAAGGCGTATCGTCTGAACCGGGCCTATCTGAATGGAACGGAAACACTTCCTGCGTTTGTGACTGTCATAACAGCGGCGATTTTGCTGGGCGTCAGCCCGTTCTGGGTAAACCTGCTGGCCTCAGTGGCGTTGGTTGCGCGCTTGGCGATGCTGGTTGTGCACCTGAAAGGGATTGGCAAGCCAAGCAGCGGTCCGCGGACAATTCTGTATGTGATCGGCTGGGTGTGCATGGTCGTGATCGGGCTTATGGCATTGGTGGCGGCGTTTTGATGGCGACGCAGCGGAACAGAAAACAAAGAGGGAAAGTATGAAGGCCCCCAAAGCCCTTATTGTTGTGTTGGCGCTGGCTGGTGTTTCTGCATGCGGTCTGGTGAAGCCGTCGGCAGACCGGCTTTTGTTCGACGGCAAGTCGTTCAGGGCCAAGGCGAAGGTGGTCAACAAGAAAACCTCGCCCGCGGACTTTACGGTTGTCGTCAAAGGCGTCTCTGCTTCACTCGATGGTGCGCGCGAGGCCGGACGTCATGAAGGTACCAAATTCTGCATCCAGAACTTCGGATCGTCTCGGATTGCTTGGAAGGTGGGTCCGGATACTGACCCGCAGAACCTCAGCGTCAGCAATGATCAACTGACATTTGCAGGAACCTGCCAGCGGCCATGACCGGTGTTTTTCCATATCTTCGGTGGGCGGGCAGGGTGTTATTGCCTAGCAGCGGCAAACCGCTTCGTCTTGGACAGTCCAAGACGAAAGGAAAACCCATGTCTGTTGTAAAACTAGTTGCCCTCGCATCGCTGATGGCCTTGCCGACGGTGACAGAAGCAAAGCCGCCCTTGAGGGATGTCAAAGAGATCGACAACGAACTCTACTACATCGCCATTGCAAATGAGATTTCCGAGTTCTGCCCGTCGATCAGCGGGCGGCGATTGAAAGCGATCAGTGTGATGTGGGGACTGCGGTCCAAAGCGAATAATCTGGGGTACTCGGACACGGAAATCCGCTCCTATGTCGAGTCGGATGCTGAAAAGGATCGGATGCGGGCCAAGGGCGAGGCTTATCTGGCGAAAAACGGCGTGTCCTACGACAACCCCAAAACATTCTGCTCTCTGGGGCAGAAAGAAATCCAAAGAAACAGCGCCATTGGCGTTTATTTGAGAGCGAATTGAGAGCCATGTCTGACCTCCGCAAGATCAATATCGACGGGCAGGAAATCGAAGTCGATGGTGCGATGACCTTGATACAGGCTTGTGAACAAGCCGGGGTCGAGGTACCGCGTTTCTGCTATCACGAGCGTCTGTCGATTGCGGGAAACTGCCGGATGTGTCTGGTTGAGGTAGTGGGCGGTCCGCCGAAACCGGCTGCCTCGTGCGCGATGCAGGTGCGCGATCTGCGCCCGGGGCCGGAAGGGCAGCCGCCGGTAGTCAAGACGAACTCTCCCATGGTCAAGAAGGCCCGCGAAGGGGTGATGGAGTTCCTGCTGATCAACCATCCATTGGATTGCCCGATCTGTGATCAGGGCGGAGAGTGCGATCTTCAGGACCAGGCGATGGCTTATGGCCTGTCCGGTTCGCGGTTCAAGGAAGCCAAACGCGCGGTTGATGATCTGGATCTGGGACCGCTTGTGGGCACCGCAATGACCCGCTGTATCAGTTGCACCCGCTGCGTGCGCTTCACCACCGAAGTCGCCGGGATCACTCAGATGGGTCAGACAGGGCGCGGTGAGGATGCCGAGATTACCTCGTATCTGAATCAGACGCTGGATTCGAACCTGCAGGGCAACATTATCGACCTGTGCCCGGTTGGGGCACTGACCTCGAAACCTTATGCGTTTACCGCCCGCCCGTGGGAATTGACCAAGACCGAAAGCATCGACGTCATGGACGCGCTGGGATCGAACATTCGTGTCGATACCAAAGGGCGCGAGGTGATGCGATTCCTTCCTCGCAATCATGACGGAGTGAACGAGGAGTGGATCAGCGACAAAACCCGCTTTGTCTGGGACGGGTTGCGGCGTCAGCGTCTGGACAAGCCTTACATCCGTGAAAACGGCAAGCTGCGCCCGGCCTCATGGTCCGAAGCACTGACCAAGGCCGCAGAGGCGCTGAAAAGCGCTGAGAAGCCAGCCGGTATCGTCGGTGATCTGGCACCGGTCGAGGCTGCGTTCGCATTGAAACAGATGATCGAAGGACAGGGCGGTGTTGTCGAATGCCGCACCGATGGAGCCAAGCTTCCGGTCGGGAACCGTGGCGCATATGCCGGGACCGCCGCGATTGAAGACATCGATACGGCCGAGCGTATTCTTCTGATTGGCACCAACCCGCGCGATGAAGCACCGGTTTTGAACGCGCGTATCCGCAAGGCGTGGGCGCACGGGGCCGAAGTCGCTTTGGTAGGTCCAGCGGTCGATCTGACTTATGCGTACCATCATGTGGGCGATGACCGCGCGGCGCTGCAAAAGGTTGTCGACATGGGGGGCGACGATGAAATCAGGGGCAAACGCTCGCTGGTCATCATCGGGCAGGGAGCGCTGCAGGAGGCGGATGGAGCCGCTGTTCTGGCTGCCGCGCAAACAATTGCCGCAAATACGGAAAGCGGCCTGATCATTCTGCACACTGCGGCGTCGCGCGTGGGCGCGATGGATGTGGACGCCACAAACGCAGGCGGCATGGAAGCGATCAATGCTGCGGATGTGATCTATAACCTTGGTGCGGATGAGGTCGAAATCGGCGAAGGCGCGTTTGTGATCTACCAGGGCAGCCACGGAGATCGGGGCGCACACCGCGCAGATGTGATCCTGCCGGGTGCGGCCTATACTGAGGAAAACGGTCTGTTCGTGAATACGGAAGGCCGTCCGCAACTGGCGATGCGCGCCGGGTTTGCGCCGGGTGAGGCCAAGGAAAACTGGGCCATCCTTCGTGCGCTGTCGGCTGAACTGGGGGCGACGCTCCCCTATGACTCGCTGGCGCAGTTGCGCACAGCCTTGATCGAGGCGGTCCCCCATCTGGCCCGCATCGACGAGGTGATCGAGAACGAGGTTCAAGCGCTTGAGGCCGGATCTTTGGGCCAAGCGACCTTCCGCAACGCGATCAAGGATTTCTATCTGACCAACCCGATCGCACGGGCCTCGCAACTGATGGCCGAGTTGTCGGCGCAGGCGCAGGTCCGCAAAGCCGAGAAGATTGCGGCGGAATGAACCATAGCAGTTTCATATCGCAAGCCAGTGCTGCGGTTGGGTCGCACCTGACTGCGCCGGAAATGTGCGGGAAACGAAAGAAAAAGGGTGGCGCTATGGCGGCAGATGCTGTTTACACCAACGCGCCGACCCAGCCGCAGTTTGCGCAGGCATCTGGCCTTTGCATCGCGCGCGAAAAACGGAATACCCACGGTGTGAGGACCAATGGCTGAATTCTTTAACACCCCCGGCGGAATAGCCATCATCATTCTGGCGCAAGTGCTTGCTGTTGTTGCCTTTGTGATGATCTCGCTGTTGTTCCTTGTTTATGGCGACCGCAAAATCTGGGCCGCTGTCCAGATGCGCCGCGGCCCTAACGTGGTCGGCGTCTACGGTCTGCTGCAATCGGTGGCGGATGCGTTGAAATACGTCGTCAAAGAGGTCGTTATCCCCGCAGGAGCCGACCGCACGGTTTTCATACTCGCGCCGCTCACCTCTTTCGTGCTGGCGATGATCGCCTGGGCGGTGATCCCATTCAACGATGGCTGGGTCCTGTCGGATATCAACGTCGCAATCCTCTATGTCTTCGCCGTATCCTCGCTTGAGGTTTATGGCGTGATCATGGGCGGTTGGGCGTCGAACTCAAAGTACCCGTTCCTCGGCTCGTTGCGCTCTGCCGCGCAGATGATTTCATACGAGGTCTCCATCGGCCTGATCATCATCGGTGTGATCATCTCGACCGGGTCGATGAACTTTGGTGACATTGTGCGGGCGCAGGATGGGTCGTTCGGGTTCTTCAGCTGGTACTGGCTGCCGCACTTCCCGATGGTCTTTCTGTTCTTCATCTCGGCGCTGGCTGAGACAAACCGGCCACCGTTTGACTTGCCCGAAGCGGAATCGGAACTTGTGGCGGGTTATCAGGTCGAATACTCGGCCACGCCCTTCCTGCTGTTCATGGCGGGTGAATACATTGCAATTTTCCTGATGTGCGCGCTGACCTCGCTGCTGTTCTTCGGCGGCTGGCTGTCGCCGATCCCGGGCCTGCCCGATGGTGTTTTGTGGATGGTCGCCAAGATGGCGTTCTTCTTCTTCATCTTCGCGATGGTCAAGGCCATCACGCCCCGCTACCGCTATGACCAGCTGATGCGGCTGGGCTGGAAAGTGTTCCTGCCATTCTCGCTGGTCTGGGTGGTGTTCGTGGCCTTTGCGGCGAAATTCGACTGGTTCTGGGGCGCATTTGCCCGTTGGAGCGTAGGAGGCTGATATGGCAAACATCAATTACACCCGCGCTGCCAAATACTTCCTACTGCAGGATTTCTGGGTCGGAATGAAACTGGGTCTGAAGTATTTCTTCGCTCCCAAAGCCACCGTGAACTACCCGCACGAAAAGGGCCCTCTGTCCCCGCGTTTCCGCGGTGAACACGCACTTCGCCGCTATCCGAATGGCGAAGAGCGCTGCATCGCCTGTAAACTGTGCGAGGCGGTCTGCCCGGCGCAGGCCATCACCATCGACGCCGAACCGCGAGAAGACGGCAGCCGCCGCACCACGCGCTATGACATCGACATGACCAAGTGCATCTATTGCGGCTTCTGCCAAGAGGCCTGCCCGGTTGATGCCATCGTCGAAGGCCCGAACTTTGAGTTCGCCACGGAAACCCGGGAAGAGCTGTTCTACGACAAGGAAAAACTCCTGTCGAATGGCGAACGCTGGGAAGCCGAGATCGCGCGCAATCTGGAACTGGACGCACCGTACCGATGACTGACAGCCCGACAAATCCGTTCGAGCTGATGATGAAGCAGGCTCAGGACATGGCCAAGGCGATGAACCCGGCGATGGAAAGCTTCTCGCCCAAAGGGTTCGAGGCGCTGTGGCCAACCATGCCCAAAGAGGTCATGGAGATGATGTTCGGCAACACCGTCAACAAGGACGGGCTGGATGCCAAGACCCGCCTGCTGCTGACGCTGGCCGGGCTGACCTGCCAGGGTGCGCAGGCGGATTCGGCCGTTCGCCAGACCGTGCGTCATGCGCTTGAGGCGGGCGCAAAGAAACAAGAGATCGTGGAAACGATCGGTCAGATGTCGGTCTTTGCCGGCATCCCGGCCATGACCCGCGCGCTGGATCTGGCGCAAGAGGTCATGGGCGACAACGAGGATGAGGATCAATGACCGTCTTTGCCTTCTACCTGTTTGCCATCAGCGCCATCACCGGCGGGCTGTTTACGGTGATCAGCCGCCAACCGGTGCACTCGGTCCTGTGGCTGATCCTGGCGTTTCTGTCCTCGGCAGGGCTGTTCGTGCTGCTGGGGGCCGAGTTCGTGGCGATGCTGCTGGTCATCGTCTATGTCGGCGCGGTCGCGGTTCTGTTCCTCTTCGTGGTGATGATGCTGGACGTGGACTTTGCAGAGCTCAAGGCCGAAATGGCGCGCTATATGCCGCTGGCCCTGTTGATTGGTCTGATCATCCTGATGCAGTTTGTCATGGCCTTCGGGGCATGGGACAGCGCACAGGGTGCGGCGGCCAATCTGGCCCAGCCGGTCCCGACAGACCGCCACAACACCGAGGCGCTTGGCCTCATCCTTTACGATCAATATTTCCTTCTGTTCCAACTGGCGGGCCTGATCCTGCTGGTGGCCATGATCGGAGCCATCGTTCTGACGCTGCGCCACCGCAAGGACATCAAGCGTCAGGACATCATCGGCCAGATGATGCGCGACCCGGCCAAGGCGATGGAATTGAAGGACGTGAAACCGGGGCAGGGGTTGTGAGGTTCAAAGCCGTGATACCTGGGCTAAGTTTCGCTTTTTTCCCCGCGACTGTTTTCGCAGCGGGTATCGAAGCTTGCGAAGCTCTTCCGATTATGTCGCATCACGTGTTCGAGACGAACCACAGAATCGTTGGCAACGGCGTTGTCTCTTACTCTGAGATTGGCTCTATCTGCACCGACGAATTGGGATGCACACATACTGAGTTTGTTTTGTTTGCGGCTTGTGAAAGCGGTCAAACGATGCGCGTCGTAGCGAAACTTGAACGGGACTTCGACGGTACTCATTTGGATCGCGTCGATGAAGCAAATGAAGTTGTCCAAGTACTAGCATCTGCTGAAACAAGTTATTCGTGGACTTCGGCAACAAAAGCCTTTGAGCGAAAGGCATTCCAGATCGACGACTACATTGAATCGAAAGAAAACTGCGCCTGTGCAATGGCGTTTCCCGAGCTTCGCAACGGGAAAGAGAAATTCGAGGGACTCTAAGACGATGATCGGACTTGAACACTATCTTACGGTCGCGGCGACGCTGTTCGTCATCGGCATCTTCGGTCTCTTCCTGAACCGCAAGAACGTCATCATCCTGCTGATGAGCATCGAGCTGATGCTGCTGGCGGTGAATATCAACCTCGTGGCGTTTTCCAGCTTCCTTGGCGATCTGGTCGGGCAGGTGTTCACGCTGTTCGTGCTGACCGTTGCGGCGGCCGAGGCGGCGATTGGTCTGGCCATTCTGGTCTGCTTCTTCCGCAACCGCGGCACCATCGCGGTTGAAGACGTCAATATGATGAAGGGGTAAGAGAACATGGAAACCACCATCCTCTTTGCCCCGCTGGTGGGCGCGCTGCTCTGCGGGTTTGGCTGGAGATTCATTGGCGAGAAGGCCGCCATGTGGACGGCCACGGGCCTGCTGTTTCTGGCTTGTCTGCTGTCCTGGATCGTGTTCTTCACCTTCGACGGCCACACGCAGCAGATCGAGATCATGCGCTGGATCGAAAGCGGTTCGCTTTCGACAAGCTGGGCCATCCGTCTGGACCGACTGACGGCAATCATGCTGATCGTGGTGACGACGGTCTCGGCGCTCGTGCACCTGTACAGCTTCGGCTACATGGATCACGATCCGCAATGGCGCGAAGGCGAAAGCTATAAACCGCGCTTCTTTGCCTATCTGTCCTTCTTCACCTTTGCCATGCTGATGCTGGTGACGGCGGATAATCTGGTGCAGATGTTCTTTGGCTGGGAGGGCGTCGGCGTCGCTTCATACCTGCTGATCGGGTTCTATTATCGCAAGCCTTCGGCCAACGCGGCGGCGATCAAGGCCTTTGTAGTCAACCGGGTCGGCGACTTTGGTTTTGCTCTGGGCATCTTCGCGCTGTTCTTCCTGACCGACAGTATCAACTTCTCGGATATCTTTGCCTCTGCCCCTGCCTTGGCCGAAGAAAAGCTGCATTTCCTGTGGGGGGAATGGACCGCGATCGAAGTGATCTGCGTTCTGCTCTTCATCGGCGCGATGGGTAAATCGGCGCAGTTGATCCTGCACACATGGTTGCCGGACGCGATGGAAGGCCCGACGCCTGTGTCAGCGCTGATCCACGCTGCGACCATGGTGACCGCAGGCGTCTTTTTGGTCTGCCGCATGTCCCCGCTGATGGAGTTCGCACCGGGCGCGACAGGGTTCATCACTGTTCTTGGGGCCTCGACTGCGTTCTTTGCGGCCACTGTTGGTCTGGTTCAGACCGATATCAAACGTGTCATCGCGTATTCGACCTGTTCCCAGTTGGGTTACATGTTTGTGGCGGCGGGCGTCGGCATGTATTCGGCAGCGATGTTCCACTTGTTCACGCATGCCTTCTTCAAGGCGCTGTTGTTCCTTGGGGCCGGTTCCGTGATCCACGCGATGCATCACGAACAGGAGATGACCGAATATGGCGGTCTGCGCAAAAAGATCCCCTATACCTTCTGGGCGATGATGATCGGTACCCTGGCGATTACCGGTGTTGGCATCCCGCTGACCACCTTTGGGTTTGCCGGTTTCCTGTCAAAGGACGCAATTATCGAAAGCGCCTATGCGGGCGGGTCAAGCTATGGCTTCTGGTTGCTGGTTGTCGCTGCGGCGTTCACCTCGTTCTACAGCTGGCGTCTGATCTTCCTGACCTTCTATGGAGAGCCGCGTGGGGACAAGCATACGCATGATCACGCACATGAAAGCCCGATGGTCATGCTGGTGCCGCTGGGAGTTTTGTCGCTGGGTGCGGTATTCGCGGGCATGATCTGGTACGGAAACTTCTTTGGCCATGCCGACAAGGTCGGCAAATTCTACGGTATTCCGGTTGCAGAAGCTTCAGAGCATGCCGAGGCCGGTGATCACGCGGCAGCGGATGCGTCGCACGGCCAAGACAGCCATGCCGATGAAAGCCATGCGGCTGACAGCCATGCTGACGAGGCCGCGAGTGGTGAGAATGCCGCAGTGGGCGGGGACCACCATTATATGTTTGCGGGTGAGCCGGGTGAAGGTGCGCTTTACATGGCGCCGGACAACCACATTCTGGACGATGCGCATGCGGCTCCGAAATGGGTCAAGGTTTCGCCATTTGTTGCGATGGTGCTTGGCTTTATCGTGGCCTATTGGTTCTACATCGTGAACACGTCGCTACCCGCGCGTCTGGCCGCAAATCAGCGCCCGCTGTACCTGTTCCTGCTGAACAAATGGTATTTCGACGAAATCTACGACGCGATCTTTGTCAAACCCACTGTCGCCCTTGGCCGGTTCCTGTGGAAACGCGGTGACGGCAATACAATCGACGGCTTCCTGAATGGGGTTGCAATGGGCGTTGTTCCCTTCTTCACCCGCCTCGCAGGCAAGGCGCAGACCGGGTACATCTTTACTTACGCCTTCTGGATGGTATTGGGCATTGCGGCCCTTGTCACCTGGATGTCGATCGGCGGAGGCGCACACTAATGGACAATATCCTATCTATTGTCACCTTTATCCCCGCCATCGCAGCAGGCATTCTGGCGCTGTTCCTGCACGGGAGCGACGTCGCAGCGCAGCGCAACGCCAAGTGGATTGCATTGCTGGCGACAACTGTGACGTTTCTGGTGTCTATTGGCATCTACACAGGCTTTGATCCTTCGAACACCGGCTTCCAGATGGTGGAAGAGGGCGCATGGCTGATGGGTCTGAGATACAAGATGGGTGTGGATGGCATCAGCGTTCTGTTCGTGTTGCTGACCACCTTCATCATGCCGCTGACTATTCTGGCCAGCTGGAATGTGACAGACCGCGTCAAGGAATACATGATTGCCTTCTTGCTGCTGGAAACGCTGATGCTGGGCGTGTTCATGGCGCTGGACCTGGTGCTGTTCTACCTGTTCTTTGAGGCGGGTCTGATCCCGATGTTCCTGATCATCGGGATCTGGGGCGGCAAGGACCGTATCTATGCCAGCTTCAAGTTCTTCCTTTACACCTTCCTCGGCTCGGTGCTGATGCTGGTAGCCATGGTTGCAATGTATGCTGACGCAGGCACTACGGATATTGAAGCGCTGATGGCCCATCAGTTCGCATCCGAGAGTTTCAGCGTGTTGGGCATCTATATCACCGGCGGTATGCAGACGCTGATGTTCCTGGCCTTCTTCGCATCTTTTGCGGTGAAAATGCCGATGTGGCCGGTGCACACCTGGTTGCCCGATGCGCACGTTCAGGCGCCGACGGCGGGCTCGGTTGTGCTGGCGGCGATCCTGTTGAAGATGGGCGGCTACGGCTTCCTGCGGTTCAGCCTGCCGATGTTCCCGGTTGGCACGGCGGTGATGACTGATCTTGTGCTTTGGATGTCAGCCATAGCGGTTGTCTACACCTCGCTGGTGGCACTGGTGCAGGAAGACATGAAAAAGCTGATCGCGTATTCCTCGGTGGCGCATATGGGCTTTGTCACGATGGGCATCTTTGCTGCGAACCAGCAAGGCATTGACGGCGCGATTTTCCAGATGCTGAGCCACGGGTTCATCTCTGCCGCGCTCTTCCTGTGTGTCGGTGTGATCTATGACCGGATGCACACCCGCGATATCGAGGCTTATGGCGGTCTGGTCATCCGGATGCCGGCCTATGCGCTGGTCTTCATGCTGTTCACCATGGCCAATGTCGGCCTGCCGGGCACCAGCGGGTTTATTGGTGAGTTCCTGACACTCATGGGTACATTCCAGGTCAACACCTGGGTGACTGCCGTTGCGGCGACCGGTGTGATCTTTTCGGCAGCCTACGCGCTGTGGCTCTATCGCCGGGTCGTGTTTGGGGACCTGATCAAGGAAAGCCTGAAGGCGATGACCGACATGAGCTCTCGCGAGCGGTTGATTTTTGCCCCGCTGATCGTGATGACGATCCTTCTGGGCGTTTACCCGTCGCTGGTGACCGATGTGATCGGCCAATCCACGACGGCACTCATTTCGAACTATGACACGGCTCTGGCCGCGGCTGAGGCTGCGACCCAGACTGCCGCTTCGCATTAAGGGAGCTTTGGAGACATGATCCAGGCTGATCTGACAATTATCCTGCCGGAAATCGTTCTGGCGATCTATGCGATGGTGGCTCTGTTGGGGGCTGTCTACACCTCGAGAGACGGGCTGGCTTCGGTTCTGGTCTGGACCACGGCGGGCCTGATGGCGTTCCTGGCGATCTGGATCGCCACCCAGGGCAGTGGCACCAACGTGGCCTTCAACGGCATGTTCGTAGATGACGGGTTCGCGCGTTTTGCCAAAGTTGCCATCCTTTTGTCGGCAGGTGCCGTTCTGGTGATGAGCCAGGAATACATGGCACGCCGGGGTCTGCTGCGCTTTGAATATCCGCTGCTGGTGGCGCTTGCTGCCGTTGGTATGATGATGATGGTCAGCGCGGGCGATCTGATGTCTCTTTACATGGGGCTCGAGCTGCAATCCCTTGCGCTGTATGTTGTTGCCGCGCTGCGTCGTGACAGTGCGAAATCAACCGAAGCAGGGCTGAAATACTTTGTTCTGGGCGCTCTCAGTTCAGGTCTGCTGCTGTATGGTGCGTCGCTGGTCTATGGGTTCACCGGCACGACACTGTTCTCGGGCATTATTCAGACGGTCCATCATGGGGACGTCTCGGTTGGTCTGTTGTTTGGCCTGATCTTCCTGATCTCGGGTCTGGCATTCAAGGTCTCGGCGGTTCCGTTCCATATGTGGACACCGGATGTCTATGAAGGGTCGCCGACGCCAATTACGGCCTTCTTTGCCACCGCGCCGAAAGTCGCGGCAATGGCCTTGTTTGCACGTCTTCTGCATGACGCTTTCGGAGGCGTGGTCAAAGACTGGCAGCAAGTGATTGTTCTGCTGTCGGTGCTGTCAATGCTGCTGGGGGCGGTTGCCGCAATTGGTCAGCGCGACATCAAGCGACTGATGGCGTTCTCGTCGATTGCCCATATGGGCTATGCGCTGATCGGTTTGGCGGCTGGCACCGAGTTGGGTATTCAGGCGATGCTGATGTATCTGGCGATTTACGTGACCATGAACATTGGCACGTTTGCGTTTATCCTGATGATGGAACGCGACGGCAAACCCGTCACTGACATTGATGCGCTGCGCCAGTATTCCAAACGTGATCCGGGCAAGGCCCTTGCTGTTCTGATCCTGATGTTCTCGCTTGCCGGTGTCCCACCGATGCTGGGTTTCTTTGCGAAGTTTGGTGTTTGGCGGGCTGGTGTAAGTGCCGATTTGACAGGCCTTGTTGTGGTCTCAGCCATCGCATCGGTAATTGGCGCCTTCTATTACCTGCGGATCGTGTTCTACATGTATTTCGGGGCCGAGAACGAGGACCCGATCGAAACGCGGTCGACACCCGTTCTATGGGTCGCCCTGATGGGGTCCGCGGCGCTGATGCTGATCGGGGTCTTCTATCAGTTCGGGATCGAGGGCGCGGCCGCTGCCGCGGCGGCGACTCTTGTCAACTGAACGTTTTGCACAATCTGAGAGAGGGGCTCGGTCGCGTGACCGGGCCTTTTTGATATGACCAAGTGGCCACAAGGCTATGGCCTGCACGAGGTGCAGGAAGTCGATAGCACACTCAACGAAGCGGCGCGGATTGCCCCCAATGCCCGTGGTCCTGTCTGGATCATGGCGCATCATCAGACGGCTGCGCGTGGGCGACGCGGACGGCCATGGGCCAACCCCATGGGCAACCTTGCCGCGACACTTTTGATGCGCCCCGAAGGTGCACCAGAACAGGCGGCACTGCGCAGTTTTGTTGCGGCACTGGCTCTGTTTGACGCTTGCGTCTCTGTGACAGGGCGTGCGGCGGGGCTGTCGTTGAAATGGCCCAATGACGTACTGCTGAACGGTGGTAAGCTTGCTGGTATTTTGCTGGAAAGCGCCGGTCAGGGGCGCGGTGTAACGCATCTGTCGATCGGTATTGGCGTGAATTTGGCCAGCGCCCCAGACGCCGACGTGGTAGAACCGGGCGCGGTCCGTCCCGTCTCGCTGTTGTCGGAAACCGGTGCAAACGTCACGCCCGAGGATTTTCTGACCGAGCTTGCCTCGGCCTATGCCAAATATGAAACTCAGTTTGTTACCTACGGGTTCGAACCCATTCGCACTGCGTGGCTGTCCCGTGCTGCCCGGCTGGGCGAGGTTATCACGGCCCGTACCGGAACGTCCGAGACGGTTGGGACCTTCGAAACGGTAGACGCAAGCGGTAACCTTGTCTTAAACACCGCCAAAGGCCGCGTGAGCATTCCTGCGGCGGATGTCTATTTCTGAAAGGGGCGCAAATGCTTCTGGCCATTGATTGCGGCAATACCAATACAGTCTTTTCAATCTGGGACGGTCAGGAATTTCTGTGCACCCTGCGTACCTCGACCCATCACGCACGCACGGCGGACGCCTATTTCACTTGGTATTCGACGCTGGTGAAACATTACGGGATCGAGGCGAATATCTCGGATGTCATCATTGCCTCGACTGTGCCGCGCGTCGTGTTCAACCTGCGCATCTTTGCTGATCGCTTTTTTGGGTGCAGGCCGCTGGTGGTGGGTAGGCCGGACTGCCTGTTGCCCGTGCCTCCGCGTGTGGATCAAGGAACTGTGCCGGGCCCGGATCGACTGGCCAACGCGGTTGGCGCATTTGACCGTCATGGCGGCAATGTCGTCGTGGTGGACTTTGGTACCGCAACAAATTTCGACGTTGTCGCCGCGGACGGTGCCTATGTAGGGGGCGTCATCGCTCCGGGTGTTAACCTCAGCCTTGAGGCTTTGCATCAGGGCGCAGCCGCACTGCCGCATATCGACATCACGCGACCCGAGAAGGTGATCGGTACAAATACGGTTGGTTGTATCCAGTCGGGCGTGTATTGGGGATACTCCGGCCTGATCGAGGGGCTGATCGCGCGGATCAAGGCCGAATATGGAATGCCGATGAAAGTCGTGGGAACCGGAGGGTTGGCCCCCTTGTTCGATCAGGCCGACGTGGGGTTCGACGTAATCGAAGATGATTTGACGATGCACGGCTTGACCGTGATTCATCGCTACAACAAGGAAAATGGCTCGATATGAGCAGTGAAAGATTGATCTACCTGCCGCTGGGTGGCGCGGGCGAAATTGGCATGAATGCCTATGTGTACGGATATGGTCAGCCCGGGCAGGAACGCCTGATCCTGGTGGATCTGGGCGTCACCTTTCCCGATATGGACACAACTCCGGGCGTCGACCTGATCTATGCGGATATTTCATGGTTGAAAGAACGGGCCGACCGGCTGGATGGCGTTTTCATCACCCATGCGCATGAAGATCATGTCGGCGCGGTGGCTCATTGCTATGAGGCTCTGGGAGCTCCGATCTATGCCCGGGCTTTCACGGCCAATATCGCGCGTCGCAAGATGGAAGAATATGTGCACCCGACCGACGCGGTAACAACCGTGTCCGCATGGCCCGAAAAGGTCTCAGTCGGACCGTTTACGGTGGGTTTCCTTCCGGTTTCACACTCGATCCCGGAAAGTGCTGCGTTGGTCATCGACACGCCCGCAGGGCGCGTGGTGCATTCGGGTGATTTCAAGCTGGATGCAAACCCGGTCGTGGGCGAAGCCTTTGACCCCGATCTATGGGCCGAGATTTCCAAGCCGGGTGTCAAGGCGTTGGTTTGCGACAGCACGAATGTTTTCTCGGCGCATCCGGGCCGTTCGGAATCCGAGGTTGGGCCAGAGATTACAAAGCTAGTCGAAAACGCCGAGGGTATGGTTGTGGCTACCACCTTCGCGTCGAACGTGGCACGGGTTAAAACATTGGCCGAGGCGGGCGCACGCGCGGGGCGTTCAGTTGTGTTGCTGGGGCGCGCAATGCGGCGGATGATCGAGGCCGCGACTGAAACCGGTATCCTGTCGGACTTCCCCAAGGTGATCAGCGCGGAAGAGGCGCTGGACCTGCCGCGCCAGAACCTGATGCTGATCGTGACCGGCAGCCAGGGCGAGCGCCGTGCGGCAAGCGCGCAACTGGCCCGCGGCAAGTACCGTGGTCTGGAACTGTCCGAAGGCGACCTGTTCCTGTTCTCGTCAAAAACCATTCCCGGAAATGAACGTGGCGTGATTTTCATCATGAACCAGCTCAGTGAAAAGGGCGTGGATGTGGTGGATGAC
The DNA here is from genome assembly GCF_056531345.1 of Ruegeria sp. N7. NCBI lineage: Bacteria > Pseudomonadati > Pseudomonadota > Alphaproteobacteria > Rhodobacterales > Roseobacteraceae > Ruegeria > Ruegeria sp. N7. The sequence continues at coordinate 257,270 of NZ_JBQFLR010000002.1, forward strand.
AGCTCGGGCCTCTATCATGTCTCTGGCCATGCGAACCGGCCCGATCTTGAGAAGGTGCACGCGCTGATCGATCCGCAAGTTGTGATCCCAATGCATGGAGAGCACCGGCACCTGCGCGAACATGTCAAACTGGCTGAGCAGGGTGGCAGAACGGGTGTGCTGGCCGTGAACGGCACCATGCTGGATCTCAGCGGCAATGCACCCGTGGTGATCGACTATGTCGAAACCGGGCGTACCTATCTGGACGGTACAGTGAAAATCGGTGCGATGGACGGTGTGGTACGGGACCGTATTCGCATGGCGCTGAACGGCCACGTAACTGTGACAGTCGTTCTGGACGAAGAAGACGAGCCGCTGGGCGAACCGTGGTGCGATACGATGGGTCTGCCCGAGGTTGGAACGTCCCGGGCCGGATTGGTCGAGGTGTTGGAAGAAGACCTGAACCAGTTCCTGATGCGGGCGGCAGCCAAGACCCTACGGGATGACGACAAGCTGGAAGACGAAATGCGCCGGATTGTGCGTCAGACGGCAAAAGCGGAAATCGGCAAAAAACCCGAAGTGACGGTGGTTGTCAGCCGGATGCGGTGAAACTGATCGGTCAGTCGTGCTCGGGCATCGGATAGCCTCTGAGCCGCAGGAACAGATTGGCTTCTTCGTTGTTCTGATAGAACGGAACCGATACTGGCGGCTCGGGTGAGGTCACCCGGGCCGCGACCTCGGCCAGAACAACCTCGGTGATAAACGGCAAATCTAGGTCGCGCGCCCGATCCAGTTCCACCCATTGCAGATGCGACAGCTCGTCCGAGGCATGGCTGAAATCATCCAGATCGCCCTGCAGCGCATCGGCATCGACCAGAAAAAACCGCGCATCGAACCGGCGGGGGCGACCGGGCGGTGTGACTGCGCGAAAAACAAATTGTAGCGCAGCTGCCGACGGCACGTAACCCATGGCGGAAAAGCTCTGCCAGTCGTCGGGAATGCTGCCCGGCCAGTGTCCTGTCTGGCCAAGGACAAGTCCTGTCTCTTCCCAAAGCTCGCGAATTGCTGCGGCGGCAAGGGCGTGTTGTTTTCCGGATTCCGCCTGTTCCGCCAACCGCTCAGAACACAGGTCAGGCAGTGCGGTCGCAAGCGGTACATCCGCATCCGCCGGATCGACCGCTCCACCGGGGAACACGAATTTGTTGGGCATGAACACAGCCTTGGACCCACGTTGACCCATCAGGATCGACGGATTGGTCCACCTGTTCCGCAAAACGATGACGGTTGCGGCGTCGCGGATGGCGGTCTTGTCGGTCATCATGCCCAGAACAATCGCTTCTTCCGGCTCATGAATCGTTGCCAAAACCGTGCATACGACGCGCCCACTGATAGGCGACCACAGCGCCTTTCAAACGGGGGAGCAAAAACAGCGACAGTGCAATGCAAGCAATGGAAAACCCGATGGCCATTACCCATGGGTCCGGGCGCCAGTTCACATACGAGACGTGCAGGGCCGGGGCCAACAAATGCCCGACCAGCAGGATCGTCAGATAGGCGGGCCCATCATCGGCGCGATGATGAAACAGTTCCTGTCCACAGTTCGAGCAGGTGTCATTCACTTTCAGGTAGCTGTGCAACAGCTTGCCTTCGCCGCAACTAGGGCACTTGCACCGAAACCCTTTGACCAAAGCGGGCCAGGTTTCACGCTCGCTCTGGGTTGTGGTGTCGATCGTCTGATCCGTCATAATATAACTCGCGCAGTAATCGTTGGCGGATAATGCGCCTGAACGGGTGGTTTTTAAAGGGGGGTGCGTCGCTTTGCAACGCACCTAAGGTGAACCACGTCGTGAAATACCGAGATGGTTCAAAAAAAGTTGCCGGCATTGCGACGGAATTCCCTGCCTCGCGCGTTTGAATGGATATGAGCAGCGGCACTCAGGCCGCGTCAACAAGGGAAAACCGAAATGAAAAACGCAAAGTTCATCACGGCGATTGTCCTGTCGGGTGTTGCAATCACCGGCACGTCTGTTCTGGCGGCTGGCCCGGGTGGTCGTGAGCCAGTGTCCTTTCAGGAATTGGATGCCAATGGCGACGGTCAAGTGACTCAGCAGGAAATGGAAGCACATCGCACCGAGCGTTTCTCGGCCGCGGATACTGATGGGGACGGCCAGCTCAGCCTTGAGGAGATGCAGGCCGCCGCTCAGAAAAAAGCAAACGACCGCGTCACCAAAATGTTCGAAAACAACGATGCGAACAAAGACGGGTTCCTAAGCCAGGACGAGTTGTCGAAACCGCGCCGGGGTGACAAGATGTTTGACCGGATGGATACAGATAACAGTGGTGGAATATCGGAACAGGAATTTGCCGATGCCAATGACCGGATGGGACGGCACCATAAGAAAAAGCACCACAAGTCGGGTGCAATCGACAACTGATGCAGGGTGGAGGACCTGACCTCCCACCTACACGATGTTCGCGGTGCGGGTTGCACCGCGAGCTCTCTCAGCGACGATGTGTTGCTGAGCCAATTTGCTGAGGGTGACGCACAGGCTGCGCGGATCTTAACAGATCGCCTTGGGCCGCTTTGTTATTCCGTCGCGTTGCGTATGTTGGGCAATCGGGCCGAGGCAGAAGACGTAACGCAGGAGGCGATGATGCGGATGTGGCAGATGGCGCCGGAATGGGTGCCGGGTCAGGCCAAAGTGTCGACATGGCTGTATCGCGTGACGTTGAACCTGTGTGTGGACATTCGGCGCAGGAAGTCCCCCGGCAGGTTGTCGGATATTCCTGAGCCAGAAGATGGCAAAGCCAGCGTAGCCGACCGACTGCAGAATGAGGCCCGCGTGGATGCGTTGCAGCTTGCCCTGTCTCAGCTGCCCGAAAGGCAGAGGCAGGCAGTGATTCTGCGCCACATCGAAGAGTTGCCCAACCCTGAAATTGCCGGGATCATGGGAATTTCAGTAGAAGCGGTCGAAAGCTTGACCGCGCGGGGCAAACGAAGTCTGACCGCGATACTGGCCGGGCGACGTGAAGAACTGGGGTATGACGATGACGGATGAAAACCTGGAACTGGATCATTTGTTTGCGCAGGCTCGGCAAAACCGACCGGCGCTGCCCGACGATCTGGCCGTGCGCATTCAGATTGATGCTGAAAAACTACGCCTGAGTCGCTTAAGGCCTGAACCGCGTCCTCAATCTTCGATCTGGCATCGAATGATGGACAACGTAGGTGGCTGGCAGGGGTTGGGCGGTTTGATCGCCGCCAGTGCGGCGGGGCTCTGGATCGGCTTTTCCGCGCCGGGGTTCCTGCCTGATCCCGCCAATCTGCTGGCATCGCAGGAGACGGTCCTTTTTGTGGCGGACCTTGGATATGACACGAGCTTTCTGGAGAGCACTGAATGAATGCTGCCCCTAAACCGAAACGCCGGTGGATGACGGTTTTGCTGGTTTCGTCATTGGCACTGAACCTGTTGGTTGTCGGTGTTGCAGTCGGAACCGTGCTGCGCCTGAAGGATGGAGATCACACCGAGGCACCGCCGGGATTCGGTCCTGCGCTGTATCGCGCTTTGCCGAAAGATGACCGCAAAGCGATGCGAGGGGAACTGTCTGCGCTGCGCGAAAAAGACTTAAGGGGGCGCAGACAGGACTTTCAAGCCCTGAGCCTGGCGCTGCGCAGGGTGCCCTTCGATCCGGTCGCCGTTGAAGTGTTGTTGCAGCAACAGTCGCAGGCGACGGCAGAACTGCAACTAGCATTGCAGACACAATGGCTGGCTCGCGTCACCGCCATGAGCGACGCAGAGCGGCAATCTTATGCGGACAGGTTGCAAAAGATCGTCGAACGCGGGCCGCATGGGCACAAGAAAAAGGACTGACAGGTTCAGGCTGCGCTTTGCCTGATACTCACCTGATTGCGCCCCGCTTTTTTTGCCGCATAAAGGGCTTTGTCGGCGGCTTTCAGGATATCTTCCACAGGAACGGGTGTGCGTTCTTTTCCCGGCTGACCCGATTGCGGCATCTCCAGCCCAATGCTGATCGTGACGTTAACCTGCAAACCTTGATCCGTTAGCAGGAACGGCGCGCGACAAATGCTGTCACAGATGGTCTCAGCCAGTTTTCTGGCTTGCTTTTGTGACACATCGGGCACCGCGAACATGAACTCTTCACCGCCGATACGGGCGACAAAACCTTTGGATCCAAGAGCGCTTTGCATGCGTTTTGCGGCCTGCGTCAGAACACAATCACCGGCACCATGGCCATGGCAGTCATTGATGGTCTTGAAGTGATCCAGATCCGCCAGCATGACGGCAAAGCCACGCCCGGTACGGGCAGACTGGCGGGCGATCTGATCCAATGCCCGCATGGCGTAACGACGATTGTGCAGCCCGGTGAGCGGATCAATACAGGACTCGGCGATCCCTTTTCTCAGTGATACGCGCAGATGATCAAGCCGTGCCTTGCGCGCAATCTGATTATTCAGCCGCAACAGAATCTCTTGCGCGCAGAACCCCCCAAGGCATACGGCGTCCGCTCCTCTGTCCAGCGCTTCCGAGGCCTGCACGGCATCGTTGTTCTGCAAGACGCCAATCAGGACGGTATTCCGGGTTGCTGCGCGTGACCTGAGATCCGCAAGGATATTCAGCGCGGACGGGTGCGAGCCCAATTCGACGACAATCGCGTCCGGAATCGGTCCGGACAAAACGCCTTGTAAGTTCGATTGAAGGTGCCAGGACAGATCGAAACGGTGCTGGCCTTGCAGGGCCTTGTACCAAAGGGCACCGGTTTGGACAGTATCGGCCAAGATATCAACCCGGGCCGCGTTCGGGGGGCTGACCATCACAGGGGCGGGTTCCCCAAATCCAATAGGTTGCGATCCGTTGCTGACCTGCAAATCTTGAGTAGCTGCGCGCACGCGCAAAAGGCTGCGAATGCGTGCCAGTAGCAACGTATCTTTGAAAGGGTGCGTCAACACATCGTCCAGCCCGTCTTTCAGGGCACGCAGACGCGCGTTTTTGTCATTCTGTGCTGCCAGTACGACAACGGGCACGTCATCAAGGCCTGATACTTCGGCGAGGGCTTTCTTGACATCTGCGGCTGTTCCATCGGGCAATGTTTGGGCCGTCAGAACTAGGTCCGGCTGCACGCGACGTGCAAGGGCTTGTAGCCCTTCAAGTTTTCCACCCTGTACCACGTGATACCAGGCAGCAGTCAGTTGAACCTTCAGCATTATGCGGTTGGTTGATACCCCGTCGAGGACAAGGATGGTGCCTTGCACAGACATAGTCGTTCACCGTTGATTGCATGCGTGAACAAATTGTTTATGAGTCTGGTTAACAAACTCTTTCCAGCACCATTTTCTGAGCGCAGTTTATGCCCCTATCGCCCGATTTAGCCGAGACTCTTGCTCTGACAGCCCTGGGGTGGCTGGTCAGCAATGACGAGCTTTTGCCTGTATTTCTTGGCTCGACAGGTGCTTCGATCGGGGATGTTCGCAATCGGGCCGGTGATCGGGACTTTCTGGCTTCGGTTCTCGATTTTCTGGTGCTTGACGATTCGTGGGTCATGGCGTTTTGTGACGCCAACTCGATCGCCTATGATCACCCGGCCCAAGCGCGGGCCGTTCTGTCAGGCGGTGGCGATGTACACTGGACCTGAACACCTTTTCCGCAGGAGCACGCGATGCCAATAGAAGCAATCGTCTTCGACAAGGATGGCACTTTGTTCGATTTTGCCAAAACCTGGGGAACCTTCGGGCGCTCGTTGCTGATGCGTCTGACAAAGGGGGATGTAGACCGGGCGGTGGAACTCGGGAGCGTCATCGGGTTTGACTACGAGCAAGAGCGGTATGCCACAGATAGCATTGTGATCGCCGCAACGGTCGAAGAAATCGCCGAGGTGCTTATTGCGCATGTTGACGATGTGACATTGCAGGAAGTTGTGGACATGATGAATGCCGAGGCCGCAGCCGCTCCTCAATCCCCTGCCGTGCCGTTGGGCCCATTCCTGAAAGGGTTGCAGCAATCCGGGATCAAACTGGGCGTTGCGACAAATGACAGTGAGCACCCGGCATTGCAGCATCTGGAATCTGCTGGAATACGCGAACACTTCGATTTTATCGCTGGGTATGACAGTGGTCATGGGTTCAAACCGGGGCCAGGTCAGTTGCTGGCCTTTGCCGCACAGGTCGGGGTCGAGCCGTCGCGCATTGCAATGGTGGGTGACAGTGTTCATGACCTGCAAGCGGGGCGCGCAGCCGGGATGATCACCATTGGCGTTTTGACCGGATTGGCAGAAGCAGATGCGCTGGCACCGATGGCGGATGTGGTCCTGCCGGATATCGGTCACATTCCTGCATGGCTGGCCGAAAAATGATGCGTTGATCCGGAAAATCGACGCACAATTATAGAAAACCGACAAGCTCTGTCGCAGATGGAGCGGCCAGAAATGCGTCTTCGGGTCTTGCTTGTATCAAGCCAGAACGGAGGCAACCATGGCCGAGACCAACACACGCAAACGCCGCGGCGGAGGACGCGCAGGTGCGGCAGCACGCAGGGGCAGCGCGGTGATTGACCAGATGCCGTGGGACCCACCCATCAATATAGATCGCCCGACTGAACCGCTGGATCAGGCCGGGATCGAAGCGATCCATGAAGGGGCCATGCGAATTCTGGAAGAAATCGGGATCGAATTCTACAACGAAGAGGCAATCGGCATCCTGCGCGAGGCGGGGTGCACGATCAATGGTGACAACGTCCGCATGGGGCGCGATTTCGTCATGGAGATGATCGCCAAGGCGCCCAGCCAGTTTTCCATCACGCCACGCAATGTTGACCACAGGATCGAGATCGGTGGAAAGAACATCCTGTTCGGCAACGTTTCGTCGCCGCCTAATTACTGGGACATGGAGATTGGAAAGAAAGTGCCCGGCAATCGCGAGATGTGCCAGAATCTTCTGAAACTGACGCAGTACTTCAACTGTATTCACTTCGCAGGCGGATATCCTGTAGAACCCGTCGATATTCATGCCAGCGTCCGGCATCTGGATGTGCTGTATGACAAGCTGACCCTGACCGACAAGGCGATGCACGCTTATTCGTTGGGTAAGGAACGTGTCGAAGATGTGATGGAAATGGTGCGCATCGCGGGCGGTCTCAGCCATGAGGAATTCGAAGCCTCGCCGCGGATGTACACCAACATCAACTCGACCTCGCCGCTGAAGCATGACCATCCGATGATTGATGGCTGCCTGAGATTGGCGCGGCGCGGGCAGGCGATTGTCGTAACCCCCTTTACGCTGGCGGGAGCAATGGCGCCCGTAACAATGGCGGGGGCGGTCGCCCAGTCCCTGGCCGAAGCCTTATGCGCTATCGCTTTGTTCCAATATGTGCGCCCCGGTATTCCCTGCGTAATCGGAACGTTCACGTCGAACGTGGACATGAAATCAGGCGCGCCCGCTTTCGGGACGCCGGAATACATGCGCTCGACCCAGATGACCGGGCAGATGGCGCGATATTATGGGCTGCCGCTGCGTTCATCCGGTGTGTGTGCGGCCAATGTGCCAGACGGGCAATCCGTGTGGGAAACCTCGAATTCGCTCTGGGCGGCCGTGCAGTCGGGCACCAACATGGTGTACCACGCCGCCGGTTGGTTGGAAGGCGGCCTGATCGCAAGCCCGGAAAAATTCATTATGGATTGCGAGGTTTTGCAGCAAATTCAGCGTTATATGAACCCTGATCTAACCGCGACCGGACCGGATGAGATTGCTTTGGATGCCATCCGCGCGGTTGGCAATGACGGTCACTTTTTTGGAATCCAACACACACAGGATCGCTACACCACGGCCTTCTACCAGCCCTTCCTGAGCGACTGGAAGAACTATGAGGGCTGGGAGGCCGCCGGAGGCATCTGGACGGCTGAGCGTGCGCATCACATGTTCAAAGAGATCATCTCGAGCTTTGAGGCACCTCCGATGGACGATGGTATCCGCGAGGAACTGGCCGAGTTCGTTGAACGCCGCAAGGCTGAAGGCGGCGCGCCGACGGACTTCTGACTGGGCGGGTAGTGTCGACTTGATACTCCGTTGCTTTCACAGCAACTCGGGGCGAATTTTGGCTATTTGTTAAGGTTTCTCAGACCACAGTGCCAAGGACACCAAACTGAGGCATCCGATGCATGGTCTGATCAATCGGGCGATACAGTCCTTTGTCGGCGCGACCTACGGGCAATCCTGCTGGGTTCGCGTGACCGAAGGTGCGCGGCTAGGGTTTGTCGAATTTGAAGCCATGCTCATCTATGATGATGACATGACGACGCGGTTGCTTGAGGCCCTGAGTATTGACCTCAATCGACCACAGGCGGAAATCCTCGAAGATCTGGGAACATATCTGGTGTCCCATCCGAACATGGAAGGGCTGCGCCGACTGCTCAGGTTTGGGGGTGTCACCTATGTTGAGTTCCTTCATTCCCTTGATGATCTTGCGGATCGTGTAAGACTGGCTGTCTCTGATCTGAATTTGCCTGCGCTTGAGTTGAGAGAGCTTTCAGCCACGGAATACCAGTTGTGCTGCCTTCCGGACTTACCAGGATTTTCCAGTGTTATGGTCGGGGTCCTGCGCGCGATGGCCGATGATTATGGTGCGCTGGTGATGCTGTCGCATGAGGGTCGTCAGGAGTGTTGTGAAATCATTTCAATCATTTTGGTCGAAAGCGCCTTTGCCGAGGGGCGCCATTTTGATCTGGGGGCTCGGAACAGATGACACATACTCAGGAACTGGCAGATCTTCTGGAAACGCTTTGCCCGATGTTCCTGTTGGTGGACCGAAGCGGATGCATTCAACAAGCGGGTCCGACACTGCAAAAGCTGCGGCCCGAATTGCCTTTGGTTGGGCTGGGTGTTCTGGACGTGTTCGAGCTGATCCGCCCCAGAACAGTCACCACCCTTCCCGCGTTGATGTCGATGGCCGGTGCCAAACTGCATCTGAGATTTCGCGATGAACCGCGTACGACCCTGAAAGGCCTGGTCGCGCCCTTGCCCGACTCGGGCGGTGCAGTCATCAATCTGTCATTCGGTATTTCGATTTTGGATGCGGTTCGGGATTACGCCCTGACAAGCGCTGATTTTTCCGGCACTGACCTGGCGATCGAGCTGTTGTATCTGGTCGAAGCCAAATCCGCCGCGATGGAAGCGTCTCGTTCACTTAATCTCAGGCTTCAGGGGGCAATGCTAGCCGCGGAAGAGCAGGCATATACCGATACATTGACAGGATTGAAGAACCGCCGCGCGATGGATCATTTGTTGGGGCATCTGATCCTGGCAAATTCTACATTTGCCCTTATGCATCTGGATTTAGACTTCTTTAAATCCGTGAATGATCGGCTGGGCCATGCCGCTGGGGATTACGTTCTGCAACAGGCGGCCCGCATCATGCTTGAAGAGACGCGTGGAGACGATACGGTTGCGCGGGTTGGAGGGGATGAGTTTGTCATAATTTTCAAGGGCCTGACGCGGGAAGAAACTCTGGAGTCCATCGCCGGCCGTCTGATCGCAAGGTTGAATGAACCCATGATGTTTCAGGACCAACCGTGCTGTATCTCTGCAAGTATCGGAACGGCCTTGTCCACCCAGTTCAAGGTTCCCAAAGCCGCCGACATCCTTCACGCCGCCGACGTCGCCCTTTATCAGGCCAAGCGAGACGGCCGGTCCTGTCACCGCCTGTATTCCACGCTGATCAAAGCGCAAACCTGAGTTTTTCCTGTTTCCGGGTCGGAGATTTCAGGCGAATTTTCAAGCGAGCTGAACGGCCTTTGTTAACTGCTTGGCAATCTGGTGCCGGATGGGTGGCAGTTCCCCTACCACTGGCAGCAGAACGCCTTTGAACCCTGCTTGGCTCAATCCGGCGGGCACGTCGTCCACTGCGTGCCCCCCGGTGCAGGCAAAGAACGGAAGGCACAGCGCCTGAGCCCCCGTGCCGGTTGCGGCTTCGGAAATGTATGGCGGTTCTTCAACAAACCCAACGCGGACAGATTTGAAAGCCAGCATTTCTTGAAGTTGCGATGCGAAGTTCAGAGCCACGACCGAGGGGTTTCGGCTACGCCCTGACCCATGTGCTGCAATGACTAGGTCGGTCGACGCAGCTGCCCAATTCCTTTCGGACAATTCGGATTGCAGGGCGCGTGCGGTCAATTCCGGTAGCTCTGGGTCAACACCCAACGGGTCTAGAATGCGCGCTTTGTGATCCCCTAATCGTTTGGGCAAAGCGCTGGTGACAAACCATCCATTTGCCATGAAAAGCGGATAAATGACCGTGTTTTCCGGCAGGCTGCTCAGCTTAGCCTCGAACGCGCCGGGCGCGGCCAGAGTTGCGGCATGCACCGTTACATGCTCGGTCAGGGCGTCGACCGTAGCCGCGAACGCAGCCAAAGCAGCCTCGGCCGGTTCTGGATCGGACGGCTGACCATGTGCGACGATGATGGCATGTGGCATTTGGATCTCCTGACACGAAATGCGTTAGGTGCCTCTGTGCGAACCGAAGTCAACACTACTGTTAGCCCAGAACCGTTAGCCAAAGCCAGACAGTCAGGATAGATGTGGCTGTCCCAATGAGAACAGCCGAAGCTGCCACCCGCTTGGCGCGGCCATACATGTTAGCAAAGATATAGGCGTTGAACCCCGGCGCCATGGCTGCGTTCAACACGCCCGAGCGGAACAGGTCCTGAGGCAGCCCTGTGGATTTGCCGAATATCCACACAAGGCTGGGATGCAGCATCAACGAGATACAGCAAACAAAAGCGATGGTGCGCAGATCGCCTTCGGGTTTGTATTTGACCAGTACCCCGCCCAGTGCAAACAGGGCGCCAGGCAGGGCGGCCCGCGTGATCAGACCAAGGGCTTCGTCCACCACAGCCGGGATGTCCAAACCGGATAGATTAACCACGAATCCCAGTGCAATACCAAGGATCAGCGCGTTCTTGAACATTGCCGACAGAACAGAACGCGCCATGCGTACGCCACCGTTTCCGCGATTGCGGACAACCTCCATCACCGTGATCCCTACGCCGTAACAAAACGGGGAATGGAAGGCGATAATCGCATAGTTGCCTGTCAGGTTCTCGGGACCATAAGCGCGTTCGGTAATCGGCAATCCCAGCAGAACCGAGTTAGAGAACAGGCAACAAAACCCGATTGCCACGCAGTCTTCCCATTCGCGGCCGAAAATGATGCGCGCACCAAAAAGACCAGCGATGAAACACAAGGCGGCGGCGGAATAGAAACTGGCCAAAAGCCGGGGATCGAAACTGGCGCTGAGGTCCAGATGCGCGATGGCAAGAAACAACAGGCATGGGATCGCGAACCCTTGCGTAAATCTCATCAGCCCGTCGACATGGTCTTCTTTGAAATATCCTGTTCGTGTTGCCGTGTAGCCGGCACCGATCACAAGAAAGACAGGAAGAATGACGTCAATCAGACTTTGCAGCATTTGGCCCCCGTGCAACGGCCAGGTTGCGATATCTTATGCAAAAGGAACAGGGGCCTGAAACGCGTGATGTATCACCATCCCGTCATAGGCGGGGGTGATATTGTCCGGAGTTTCTGCATCGAGGGTCATATAATCCAGATCGATATGCATGTTGGTTAGAATCGCCTGTTTTGGTTGCAGCTTCTCAATCCACTCAAGCGTTTTTTCCAGATGTGCATGTGTGGGATGAGGGCTTCGGCGCAGGGCGTCGATTATAAGATATTCCAACCCTTCCATTTCAGGCCATGCGTCGTCGTATATTTCGGCAACATCCGGCAAATAGGCGAGCCGTCCCATGCGAAAACCTAGAGAATCTATCGAGCCGTGATTGACCTTGAATGGACGAAACGGAATGGGCCCGCCGGGTCCATCAATTTCGAACGGTCCGTCGATGGACTTGAGGTCGAGGATCGGAGGATAAGGTGACCCTTCGGGTTGAATGAAGGCGTATCCAAACCGCCCCAGCAGGGCGTTCTGGGTATCACCATCAGCCCAGACCGGTACACGGGTTTTCATGTTGAACACGATCATGCGCAGGTCGTCGATTCCATGGACATGATCCGCGTGAGAGTGTGTATAGACTACACCATCAAGCCGCCCGGTGCCCGTGTCCAGCAACTGGCTGCGCATGTCCGGGGTCGTATCAATCAACACTGAGGTTGTGCCGCCGGGGCCGTTACGCTCGACAAGCAGGGAACAGCGCCGGCGAATGTTCTTGGGGTTAGCAGGATCGCAAGCACCCCAGTGGCCACCCAACCGGGGTACGCCGCCTGACGATCCGCAGCCCAGAATGGTAAATCGCAATTCGGTCATGCAGCGGCCCTGTTCTTTGCCGCCTTGCTGAACAGCCGGTCAAAGTTTGCCTGAGTTTGGGCGGCAAAAGCCGGATACTCCAGACCGAACACTTCAGCCCCTTTTCGGGCTGTATGTGCGGTATAGGCCGGTTCGTTTCGCTTGCCACGATAAGGGGGCGGCGCAAGATAGGGCGCATCGGTTTCCACCAGAATGCGATCCAGCGGTGCGCTTGCGAAAATGTCGCGCAACTCCTGGCTTTTGGGAAAGGCCGCAATGCCGGACATGGACAGATAAAACCCAAGATCCAGCGCGGCTTTGGCCAACTCGGCCGAGGACGAGAAACAGTGCATCACGCAGGAATAGGGCGCGTTGCGATACTCTTCGGCCAGAATTTGGGCCATATCGTCGTCTGCCGCGCGGGCATGAATGATCAAAGGCAACCCTGTGCGCTGGGCGGCTTCGATATGAAAGCGCAGAGATTGCTTCTGAAGCTCAGCGCTGTCGGCGGTATAGTGGTAATCCAGACCGGATTCGCCGATGCCCACAAATTTGGGATGTTGTGCCAGCGCAACCAATTCATCGACCGAGACCATAGGCTCGTCAGCGGCGCTCATCGGGTGGGTGCCTGCGGCGTAGAATACCGGTGCATGGGCTTCGGCAATTGCACGGACTGCGGGTTCATTGCGCAGTTTGGTGCAAATCGTCACCATCCGGGTCACGCCAGCCTCGGCCGCGCGCGAGATGATGTCGTCCAACTGACCGTCAAAATCCGGGAAGTCCAGATGGCAGTGACTGTCGGTGATCTGGGGGGTGTCGCTCATCTGACCTGGCCGGCGGTTTCCTGTATCTTGAACACCGTATCTAGGACCAGAGCGGCAGGGTCAAGGTTCACCGCCTGACCATGTCGCGTGCGGGCTGTGATTGTCGCTGCGACTTCGGCCCAGCGACGGGCCTGATCCGAAGAATCTGACAGTCTGGCCAGCGTTTCAGCTTCGTTCGGGGCGGCCTCAGAGGTCGGCGGTGCTCCGGTTGCCCCAGTCAGGGCCAGCCGAGACAAGGCGATATCGATCAGTGTCAGCAGCAGATCAAAGCGCTCGGCCGCGCCACGTTGTGCCGCAGCCTCGGCCAGGGCCAGCGCGCGCTGCCGGTCCAGGCGGGGCAGGGTGCCCAGAATGGCAATCAGTTCGGCATAGATTTCAAGCCCGCCCAGATTGATCAGGCGAACGGCGTCCCCGACCGAGCCAGCGGCCAATGCGGCGAGATATTCGGGATGCGTCGGTAAGGACGTCCCGGTTTGCGACAGCGCGTCCTGCATATCCCCGGCACTCAGGGGCCCAAGACGCAAGGTCCGGCACCGAGAGCGGATGGTCGGCAACAAGCGCGAGGGTTGGTGCGATACCAGCAAAAGAGTTGTACGCGCCGGAGGCTCTTCCAGCATCTTCAGCAAAGCATTGGCGGCGCTGACATTCATCTCATCCGCCGAATCCACGATTACGACCCGGCGCCCACCATCGGCAGAGGACAGGCCAAAGAACTTTCCCAGCTTTCGGATGTCGTCCACAACGATTTCGTTGCGCAGCCGCCCCTGATCATTCAGCGACCGGGCTATCGCGGCCAATCCCGGCTCGGCCCCGGCCAGAATGCGACGTGACACCGGGTGGTCGCGATCAATGTCGAGCGTCTCTGGCGGTGGCGGCGCGCCAAACAGCCCACCGTCGTTTGCCAAAGGTGTAGCCAGCAAGAACCGCGCAATCCGCCAGGCCAACGTTGCCTTGCCGACGCCACGCGGCCCGGTCAGCAACCAGCCGTGGTGCAGCCGGTCCGAGTTGTAGGCGGTCAGAAACGCCTGTTCCGCCGCATCCTGACCAAAAAGCCGGACAGTCTCGCGGGGATGCGGCGCACCGGGCACCTGATCCGGAGAGGGGATTTCGTCATTCATCGTCTATCGCAAAGCAGCCTGGACGATTTCTGTCACATCCTGCGCAACGCTGTCCATGTCCCGGTTACCGTCCACCACGCGGAAACGGTCGGAAAACTCATGGGCCAGTGCCAGAAAGCCCGCCCGCATTTTCCTTTGTAGGTCCGGGCCGAAATCTTCGAACCGCTCTTCCGCGCCTTGCCGCCCTTTGGCGCGGGACAGACCGGTATCGGGGTCCATGTCGATCAGCAGCGTCAAGTCCGGCTCGCGCTTGATCATCAGGCTGTGCAGCTGATCAACAAGGCCGCGCAGATCGCCCCGCGACAGGCCCTGATACATACGTGTGCTGTCGGCAAAGCGGTCGCAGATCACCACTTGCCCTGCGGCAAGTGCGGGTTCGATCGTACGTTCCAGATGGTCGCGGCGGGCGGCCGTGAAAAGCAGGATTTCCGTTTCGGCCGACCAGCGGTCGGGATCACCTTCCAATACCAGGCTGCGGATTTCCTCCGCGCCGGGTGAGCCGCCCGGTTCACGCGTCAAAACGACCTCATGACCCTGCGCCCGCAGTTGATCCGCCAGCATCCGCGCCTGAGTTGACTTGCCTGATCCGTCAATGCCTTCGAAAGTCAGAAATAACCCCGCCTTGGTCACATCGACTCCAGTGGGTTATTGATCACGTCTTTCAGAACTATGCCGCCAACGGTCAGCATACGGACGACAAATCCACCAATTGCAACGTCTTCCGCTGCCACCAGTGGACGTCGAATTTCCGGCAATCCTTCAGGCTTGATGACAAGTTCGGCCAGTTGCTGGCCTTTCTTGACCGGTGCATTGACGGGACCCTGATACACAACTTCGGCCTTGACGTTTTGTGTGCCCAGAACCGGAAACAGAACCGTCAGATCGCCGTCAGGTACAAGACCAACAGTCTTTTTCTCGCCCATCCACAGCTTGGCTTCGGCTATCGGCGTTTCCGCGTTGGCAACTGTCCTCTCGACAAAATTTCGAAACGACCAGTTAACCACGGCCTCAGCCTCCTCTGCCCGTTGACCGGTGCTGTCCAGCCCGCTGAGGACAAAGATGACACGGCGATCGCCTTGTTTGGCAGACCCGACCAGGCCGTATCCGGCCTCCTGCGTGTGGCCGGTTTTCAGGCCATCCGCGCCAATGCTCAGTTTCAGCAATGGATTGCGGTTACGGGCATTCGATGGCGCACGGCCATCGAATTCGAATACCTCTTCTGAAAACAGGGGGTAGTATTCGGGAAAGTCGGTAATCAGCCTGTCGGCCAGAACCGCAAGATCATGAACCGACATCATATGTCCGGCGGCAGGCCAACCGTTCGAGTTCGCGAAATTCGAGTTGTTCATACCGATCTGCTTTGCGCGCTGGGTCATATAGCGGGCAAACCCGGCCTCTGTCCCGTCAGGGCTTAGCGCCTCGGCCAGGACCACGCAGGCGTCGTTGCCTGACAGAACGATGATGCCGCGCAGCAGGTCCTCGACCCGAACCCGGTCCTGCGTGTTCAGAAACATGGTCGAGCCGCCATAGCTCATCGCGTGTTCGGACACGGGCAGGGTTTCGTCCAGCGTCAGTCTTCCGTCACGCAGCGCTTCGAAAGCAACATACAGCGTCATGAGCTTGGACATGGATGCAGGAGGCAAGGGCTGATCGGCGTCTTTCGCCAAAAGCACCGTACCGGTGGTCTGATCGATCACATAAGCCGCGCGGGCAGATGTATCAAAAGCCTGAGCCGGGATTGCCAGAACGGCAAGCCCAATGGCCAGAACAGAAGTTCGCAATGAGGATAGCATGTTATGCCTCCTTGTATCAGTCGGACACGGTGAACGCATCTTTGAAACCAAGGTCCTTTACATCTTTTTGAATGGCCTTGCGTTCGGCCCGGGTTGCGGCAGGGCCAACCAGGACCCGCCATACTGTTTTGTTTTCGGTTTTCAGTTCCCGCACAACAGTCGACATGCCATTCCGGCGCACTTTCTCGGCGGCGGCATTCGCATTTGCTTCGACGCTGAACGTGCCGATCTGCACAAATGGTTTGCTCAGCGGAGACGCAGCGCCTGTTGCCGCCGCTGCGGCCGGAACCGCTTCGGTCGCGTCAATCGCGGATGCAGCGCCTTCGATGGGATCCAGTGGCGTTTCGGTGATCTCAGTGGGGTCTTTCTTTTGCCACCACTTCCGTTTTGCAGGCTTTTCAGCGGGGGCTTCGACCGGCGCGTCCGACAACTCCGGTGCAGCTGCGGCTACCGCTACATCTGCGGCCACATCAACACTGTCTGTCGCGACGTCCGCCGCAGCCACGGTGGCTCCCGCAGCCGCTGCTGCTGCTGGCTCTTTTTTCTGCCACCACTTCCGCTTGGCGGGTTTTTCTTCAGCGGGCTCTGTTGGGTCCTCAGTGGCTGATGCCGCAGCTGTGGTCGTGTCCGTACCTTCGGTCGCTGCGTTGGCAGAACTTGCCGCATCCGCCGCAACCACTGCCGAACCGGCTGCTGCCGCTGGCGCCTTCTTTTGCCACCATTTCGGCTTGGCCGGTTTTTCGGTATCTGCCGCGGATGGATCGTCGGTGGCCGCGGTGTCCGATACCGCAGCCGTATCTGCCGCCTCGTCTTCCGGTTTGGGCGCGTCCTCGGGTGGTGATTCCTTTACAGCTTCACGGCGCAAAGCGACCACACTGACCTTTGTCGGCGCGCCCGCCAGCATTCCGAGCTGTTCCGCAGCCGCAGATGAGACCTGTAGCGCCGGGCCGGGCAGGTTGCGTTCACGTCGGAACAGGGCCCCTGTTACAGACTTGTTGTTTGCGGTGTTCGTAATTACGACACGCTCGGGCTGGGATACTTCCGGATAGGCAACCCAGATCCCGCCCAGCGAGGGCCTGCCATCCCAAAGCCCCGCTTCGGTGACCTGAAAAACCTCGGGGGCTTCGACGTCACGCTGCGAGCCCGAGGCTACCTCGGGAAGGAGTTCGGTTTTGTTTGAGTTTTCTTCAGGTTTTTCAGCCTCTTGAAGAATGTCTTCACACCCGCTCAAAACTGTCAAAGTCAACGCCAGATACGCCAACCGTTTCGGTCCCGGGCGTGTCATGATCGCTCGCTTCATCTGCTTATCCCTTGCCTGAAGGGGTCTCGTTCTCGGAACCCCGCTGCCGGTCTGCTGGTTCTGCTTGCCAGCCTGTTTCGGTCTATTTCGGGGATCATAACGCGGCTGAAGAGTCATGGAAAGACCGCTGCGCGGGCTTCGGCAAGAAATCCCGATTTCGACTTGCCTCTGACCGAACTTGCGCTTAGACCCTGCCTTCGACGGGGAGGTGGCAGAGTGGTCGAATGCGGCGGTCTTGAAAACCGTTGGGCGTGAGAGCGTCCCCAGGGTTCGAATCCCTGTCTCCCCGCCACTCATACCTGTCTCACTTCAGTTGTGTTTTCTGACCCGAAATTGTGTCGCAATTTCCGCGAGTTGGCGCGTGCGCTTTCAATCAGAGACGGAGCGGACTGTACATTCAGAGCGCAATTCCGGCCGCAGTCTCAGTGCCGCATTTTGGCGGGGTCGCTTTGGGCTGGATTTCCCTGATAACCTGCAATTTACAGGGAATTTTCGCGAAACAGGTCTGAGTTCCGTTATTTCACCTGTCGGAACTGTATGTTTTTCAGAGGTTTATGTTGCAAATTCCCTAAAAAGTGGAACAGGGAACTTCCTCGCGGGAACAGAGAATTGTTCCACCGGATCAGGTAGGGCAAACTGGACGTGTCGCGGTTTGCTGCCGCTCCTTTGATAGCATTTATTGCAGCAAAGGAGACGAACTATGGGACTGAAACGGACGGACGAATTTC